>JABIXB010000126.1 GCA_018666805.1 Rhodospirillaceae bacterium
ATTTCGCTCGGCATCGCCGCGCTCTCCGAGAGCCAACTGACGCCCGATACAGTGCAAGACATTATCGGCCAACTCACCCGCCACTTCAGCATGGCGTTCCTGACCAGCGTTGTAGGCGTGCCGGCGGCAGCGGCGCTCAGAGCCATGGTTATGGTTACTGAGAGTCGCATCGTGGCGCGGTCCAGCGAGGAGGGGGTGCGGCCCGCACAACAGCAAGGAAGCACATCATGAAGATTTGGATATTCAATATTCTGGTCGCCGGTGCGCTGGCCTATCTGTTTCTCGGCGAGAGCGAGCAGACCCGGATCAAGGGCGATCTCGAATGGGCCAAGGACAAGGTCGAGACGAGGATCAGCGAGAACCGCTCCAGTGAGACCGATAAGTCGGACCGCACCAATAGCTTGCGCCAGAAAAAACATACGGAAGCGGTCGTTGATGCAAAACCGATCGTGCCACCGTCAAAAGTAGAATCGAATGCCGTGTTCGAGCCGCGGCCTGAGGGCGGGGAGGTGGCACCCGCACAGATAGTCAAGAACAAATCGCCTATAACCATAGCGAAACCCGTGCCCACCGTCACCGTTGAGCCGCTTGAAGCGCTTCAGCCTGCCTTGACTGCTGAGAAAATTGCGGATGATGGCAAAATCGCTCGCAGTGAGACGGCGAGCACGGGCGGCGCACGGCCTCGGCAAGAAATTATGGAGGACCTCTCACCTCTCGACGACCCCGAGGTTGCGCGCCGGCGCGCAATTATACTCGATACGGATGAGGCGGACGCTGACGCGGATGTTCATGTCGCCGTCATGACGGCGCGCGACCGGCGTGATGCGCTCAATGCGCTCGCCATGGACATGGAGCTCATGTACGTCGACAAGGCAAGCCGCTAATCCGGTGCGGCACCGGACGATGAATCGCCTGCTTGCCTTTGCCGCTTGTTCGACAGTGGCCGCCCTGTTGCTGATGCGCCTCCTGCCGGAGCCGGTCAGCGGGCACGAGAGCAAGGTTGAGCCGGCAAAGCGGCAAGCGGAGATCGAGCAGGACGTTGCCGAGGCGCCGGTCGGAGAAGTGCCGGTAGGCGCTCTCCCGCTGTTGTTGCCGCCTCCGCCTGTGCCGGCGGTTAAGCAAGTGACGTTGGCGCCCGAGCCCGTCCCCGAGGCACCAACCGAGCTCAGCGAGAGCCTGTCACAGGCACCACCCGAGACGGTGGCACCTGCCCAGGCCGAGATATCGCCTAAGGAAATACTACTGCCTGTCGTAGCGGTAAAAGTTAGTGAGCTGGCGCCGATGGTAAATGAGCAGACGGAGGCTCTAGCCGCGAACATCGAGCCGGCACCAGAAGCCGCGCCAATGCCCAAACCACGGCCGATTAGCAAATCCACTAAAGCGCACGAGCCGAAAACCGAAGCTCTGTTAAAATCTAAAAAAGCACAGCGCGATCCGGTGCCGCGCCACGATAAGGTGGCGCGCTCGGAGGTTGATTTTGTCGCGCCCGACCCAGTCGTCGAGGCCGAGGGGCGGGTGCTGCTGCGCATCCTCGAACATGGCTCGGGCCCGGAAATTGAAATCGCCTGGCCGGTATCGGCAATAAAGCGGCGCGCGCTCTACCGCCTGTTCGAGGCCTGCTACGGCATGGAAATTGCGCTGCTTGATTCGGCCGGCCGGCTTTATAGCCGTGCCGGGCAGGCGGGGCGGCCATGGCAGCCAAATCTGGACCGCTATAGTGGCTTCGTCCGCCAACCCTCCGGCCGACTTACCTCGGATGAGAAAGATAATGTCTCGCGCATCCGCGCTTTGCATGGCGGTTTGCGCGCGGCGAGCAATGTGCGCCTCTTTCCGCGCCGCCTCGATGCCTTTCTCCTGGGCGGGCTTAAGGCGCTTATTGGCGAAGGCTACTCTCGGGCATCAGCCATCCGGGCGCATTACCGGCGCGACGGCGACAGCGTGTTGGTCGAGGGCATTCGGCTTGATGGGCGGCCTATTTCTGGCCGGGTCGATCTTTCGAAAGCCGGCCAGCGCTGCCGCGGCGGTGCGTGGTCATGAGGCCGGGCAGGTTCTGCGCCTTGGTCCTGCTATTGCTCGCCGCTGTGCTCGGCGCCTGCACGGGGACCAATTATCGTTCCCTGAATGCGAGCACGGAAAATGAAACGCCGTTGTCGCGCGATGTCTATTTCGAGGTGAGTGACGCTTTTTATGCCGATCCACCCGAATGCGTCTTTGTTTTGCCGCCAACGGATGCGGGCGTGCCACCGTTGCTTGCTGAGGTGGTTGAGCAGGCGCTGGCACTTCGCCTTAGCCAAAAAATTCGCCGGGTGATCGGCCCACACGAGCGCCGCGCGGCGGAACGGGACTTGGCGCTCGATACGCGCACCGCCGTAGACAGGCACTACTTCGCCCGCACTGAGCATTGCCCGGCCTCTCTTGAGTGGCGCTTAACCGCAGCCAGCGACAGTAATTTCCTCGTCTGGTCGCGTAAAAAGATCGGCCTCCAAGTCAGGCTGGCGCGGGCGGAAGACGACACCGCCCTGTGGCAAGCCGCCCACACCACCAGCCGCTCCGGCGGCGGCCTGCCGCTCTCCCTCATCTCTCTCCCCATCGCCGCCGTCGAGGCAACGGTTTTCAGCCAGGATACGGATCAACTGCCTTCTATGGTTGATGACGTGGTTCGCCGACTGGTTGTGACATTGCCGAGCGTGCGTTAATATATATTTTAGAATAATCCATTTTTTGTACAAGCTGCCAAGAAGTGAACAAATGTGAATATTTTGAAGTATTAGACAATAATTAACGACAGGGAGGCGTAAGTGGGCGAATTATTACAAATATTAATTAGATACCATTTAGGTGCCGTATTTAAAATTACTCTAATATCATTATTCGTACTTGCCTCATTTCAATTTGCAGCGACGGCCTGGTCAGGCGAATTTGATGGTAATTGGGAGGCGGATGTCACCGTAGAAACGCACAATGGGAGAGTATTTGAGCACAAAGGTTCAGTCACCATTTTGAACAATACGTTCGATTCCAAAGTGTATGACGAACAATATAAATATAGCTTTATTGCTGGAGAAATTGGATCAAGCGGAAAAATCCGTGAAGGATATTTCATGTGGGGGAACGAGTCTTGGTCGATACCGATTAAAAGCGGAAAATTTACATCTAAGGCAGCGACGCTTAATGGCGCACAATTCCAAAACTTTCTGACCATAAAAATGCGCCGGGTTTCAAGTCACACGGCAAACGATTCGGCGGCAAGCCTATCGACATCAACTGGTTCAACATACTGTCGGCGGGCGGATGATTCCATCTATACGCAGCCGTCGCGCGCAAATTGTCCGGCGGGGTCAAAGTTCATCGACGGCACTTTTTTACCCATGACGATGGTTGTGGATGGCCCCGGTGGTAAACGAGCACAAATCAGTGGTTTGGTCAGGTACAAGGGCGATTATGGCGCCGACATCGCGGCGTGG
>JABIXB010000016.1 GCA_018666805.1 Rhodospirillaceae bacterium
GGCGGCTTGAAAAACAGCTGACACGGACCCTTGCGTGTCCTGCCTGTTAACGTGACAATGCCCACAGACCCACGCATACGAACCTGGATTGACCGGGTTGATGTTAGGAGGAAAGGACAGATCATGCTGACGCTACTCTCCCCTGCAAAAAAATTAAATATGGACCCCACCGAAACGGGTGTCCCGATCACACGACCGCGCCTGCGCGATGATACGCACGAGCTTGCGATCGTCGCCAAAGCCCAGACTGCGGAAGACCTGAAACGCCTGATGCATATTAGCGACAAGCTCGCAGCCATGAATTTCGAGCGCTTTCAGGTCTTCAATCTCGATAATAGGAGCAATACCGCCAAGCCTGCCGGGCTCGCCTTTGACGGCGACGTCTATTGGGGGCTGGAGGCTAACAGCTTATCCCAGGACACGCTCTCTTATGCGCAGGATCATTTGCGCATCCTCTCAGGCCTATACGGTGTTTTACGTCCGATGGATGCGATCCAGCCTTATCGCCTTGAGATGGGCACCAAAATGGCGAATGGCCGCGGGAAATCCCTCTATGATTTCTGGGGCGCACGCATCGCCGATCGACTGAATGCGGACCTTGCCGATCATGCCGACACTACCGTGGTCAATCTTGCCTCAAACGAATATTTCAAGGCTGTGGACGCCAAAGCGCTTGGACAAACGGTGATCGGGGCGAAGTTCCTGAATGTGAAGGATGGCAAGGCCCGCTCCCTCATGTATTACGCCAAGCATGCGCGCGGCACCATGGCACGCTGGATCATGGAAAACCGTGTGGACCGGGCTGATGGCTTGAAAGATTTCAATGCCGGCGGCTATACCCTCGACGCAATCGCCTCAACGGACAATGAGCTCGTCTTTTCCCGGCCTCAACCGCCTAAAAAAGAGTAACAGAGTTAGATTACGATGGGGCGCTTGAGAAATTTGACAGCTTAATATTTGGCCCTCTCAACACCGCCTTATGACCGGTTCCGAGCTTGTCATCGATGGTGGATATCTGGTCCAATAAGCGGGGATGTGTGTATCGACATCGGGCTTGAGGACAAACGGTATGGCGAAAATCCAGCCGCTCGGTGATGCGGTGGCGGAAAATCTTCGGGATGGCGATTTCGCCGCCTTCGAGGGCTTTACCCATCTCATTCCCCACGCCGCAGCGCATGAAGCGATCCGGCAGGGGCGTAGAGACCTGACACTGGTCCGGATGACGCCCGACATTGTCTATGACCAGATGGTCGGTATGGGCATGGCGAAGAAGCTGGTGTTTTCCTATGTCGGCAATCCCGGTGTTGGGTTGCTCCGCCGCGTGCGCGACGCGATCGAAAACGGCTGGCCCAATTCTCTCGAAATCGAAGAGCATTCCCATGCGGCGATGGCGAACGCCTATGAAGCCGGCGCGGCCGGGCAACCGATCGCCGTGTTCCGCGGCTATGTCGGAGCGGAGTTGGCTGAGGTCAACGCCAACATCAAATCGGTCACCTGCCCCTTTACCGGCGAAAAACTGGCGGCGGTGCGTAGCGTTCGGCCCGATGTGAGTTTTGTTCACGCGCAAAAAGCCAACAAGAAGGGCGATGTTCTGATCGAGGGAATTATCGGCATCCAAAAAGAAGCCGTGCTGGCGGCTGGGCGTGCCGTGGTGACGGTAGAAGAAATTGTCGATAATTTTGACGATGTGCATCCAAATGCCTGTGTCCTACCAAGCTGGGCGGTGACGGCGGTTTGTGTGGTGCCGGGTGGTGCGCATCCGAGCTACACGCACGGTTATTATGGCCGCGACAATGCGAGCTACGTGGCCTGGGACGAGATCTCGGCGGATCGCGACCGGTTCAAGGCGTGGATGCTGGAAAATGTACTTGATGCATCACCGGATGATTATGCCGACCGGGTAAAAAGTTTCAGGAGCGCACCATGAGCGGCGTTCACCCTGATGAGATGATGACCATCGCCGCATCGCGTGTGTTGAATTCGGACGATGTCTGCTTTGTCGGTATTGGCGCGCCCTCGGCGGCTTGCAATCTGGCCCGCCTCACCCATGCGCCGGACATTACCCTAATCTATGAGAGCGGCACCATCGGCACCGCGCCGGATGTGCTACCGCTCTCGATTGGCGACGGTGAATTGTGCGACACGGCGGTCACCACCGTTTCCGTGCCGGAAATGTTTCGCTACTGGCTGCAGGGTGGCCGGGTATCCATTGGCTTTCTCGGCGCTGCCCAGCTCGACAAGTTCGGCAATATCAATACCACGGTGATCGGCGACTATCACAAGCCGAAGACGCGCTTGCCCGGCGGTGGCGGCGCACCGGAAATTGCCACCTCATGCGGCGAGATCTTCATCACCATGAAACAAAGCAGGCGTGGCCTGGTGGAAAAAATCGATTTCGTCACGACATTTGGGCATGGCGTAGGTGGCCCGGCGCGCGAGAATATGGGGCTTAAAACCAAAGGCCCAACTTTGATGGTGACCGACCTCGCAGTCTGGAAGCCGGACCCGGAGACCAAGGAGTTTACCGTGGAAACCTTGCATCCGGGTGTGACACGTGAGGCGGTGCAGGAGACCTGTGGTTGGCCGGTTAAATTCTCCGATGGATTGGCGGTAACGCCCGAGCCGACGGAATTGGAACTAACAACTCTGCGCGACCTGCAGGCACGCACCAAGGCAGCGCATGCAGGGGCGGCCTGATTGCCCTCCGAAGCCTTGGCGGTGGAGGGTCGGCTCAGAAAGCGCGCAGTGCTGGTGGCTCAATACACGCGGTAAAATTCAAGGCGTGGAAATTGATCGGCTATCACGCGTTTCTCGAACAACGCCGAGCTAGGGACATCGAGCACTATGTGAAATCCAGCTTCGGCGATGCATTCGCAAATACCTCCCTCTCACACCACCAGGCGCGGCGGCGCCAAGGGGTCGTCGCCTTCGTCGAGCGGCGGGATGTAAGCGTTGGCGCCATGTTTTGATTCGCTGTTGTCATATTGGCGCAGTTCCAGGCGCGCGATCTGGTTGCGGTGCACTTCGTCCGGTCCGTCGGCGAGGCGCAGCAGGCGGGCCATGGCATAGTCCTTGGCGAGGCCGTAATCGGAGGTAACGCCGGCACCACCGAAGGCCTGGATCGCCCAATCAATCACTTCGCAAGCCATATTCGGCGCCGCCACCTTGATCATCGCGATCTCCTTGCGCGCCACCTTGTTGCCGGCTGTATCCATCATCCACGCCGCCTTTAGGGTGAGAAGGCGCGACTGCTCGATCTTGATACGCGATTCGGCGATGCGCTCCTGGGTCACGCTTTGATCGGATATCGCGCGACCGAAGGTGCTGCGTGATTTTGTCCGCCGGCACATGCGCTCAAGCGCGCGCTCGGCCAAACCGATAAGGCGCATACAATGATGAATGCGACCCGGGCCAAGGCGGCCCTGCGCAATCTCGAAGCCGCGCCCTTCGCCGAGCAACATGTTATCGGCCGGCACCCGGGCATTGTCGAAATAGACTTCGGCATGGCCGTGCGGCGCTTCGTCAAAGCCGAACACCGGCAGCATGCGTTTGATGGTGACGCCGGGATGGGGCAGCGGCACCAGGATCATCGATTGCTGCTTGTGGCGGTTTTCATTGTCCGGGTCGGTTTTGCCCATCACGATGAGAATTCTACAGCGCGGGTCGAGCGCGCCGGAGGTCCACCATTTACGTCCCTGGATGACATATTCATCGCCCTCGCGGCGGATCTGCGTCTCGATATTGGTCGCGTCCGAGGAGGCGACCTCAACCTCGGTCATGGCGAAGGCCGAGCGGATTTCGCCGGCGAGCAAGGGCGCCAGCCATTGCTTCTTCTGCGCCTCGGTCCCGTAGCGCACCAGCACTTCCATATTGCCGGTATCGGGCGCTGAGCAATTAAACGCCTCAGGGCCGAAATGCGAGCGCCCCATCTCCTCGCAGGCCGGCGCATATTCGAGATTTGTCAGCCCGGCGCCGTGATCGCTTTCCGGCAGGAACAGGTTCCACAGACCCGCCGCCTTGGCTCTATCCTTCAAAACCTCCATGAACGGCATTGGCTCCCAGCGGTTACCGGAGGCGATCTCGGCCAGCAGTTTTTCCTCGTTGGGATAGATATGCTCCGCCATGAACGCCGCCACACGCCCGCGATACTCTTCCGTTCTGTCGCTAAATCCGAAATCCAATGGCTTTCTCCTGATCAGAGGGCGTTATTGCGCTGTCTGGCCCCGCTCCATATGGCATTCTACAGCGTCACCAAACGAAAGCGAGAGCATGGATAAAAAACCCGTTCTGCTGATCACGCGCGATATGCCGCCCGCCGTCGAGGCGCGCGCGCTATTGGACTATGAAGTGCGCCTCAACCGCGACGACAAGATATACGATGTAGACGGTTTGATCGCCGCCGCCGCGGGCGCCGACGCGATGCTGATCTGCGGCACCGAGCCGATAACGCCGGGTTTATTGGCGCGCCTGCCCGAGAGCGTGAAAATCATCGCCTGTTTCACCGCCGGCTATGATCATGTTGATCTCGCGGCGGCCAAGGCGCGCGGCATTGTCGTTACCCATGCACCTGACGCGCTCACCGATGCGGTCGCCGATATCACACTGTTGTTGCTGCTCGGCGCCGCGCGCCGCGCCGGCGAGGGCGAGGCGATCATGCGGCAAGGTGGCTGGGACAATATCCATTTGCTCTTTATGACCGGCAGCGAGATCACGGGGAAACGTCTCGGCATTCTCGGCATGGGGCGTATTGGACGGGCCGTGGCCAAGCGTGCGCGCGCCTTTGGCATGGAAATCCATTATCACAACCGGAGCCGCCTCGACACGGCGCTGGAAGACGGCGCCATTTGGCATGACGACGCAGAATCGCTGCTGGCGAACTCGGATTTTCTCAGCCTGCACTGCCCGTCGAACGAGGCTTCGCGCAATTTTCTCAATGCAGAGCGGATTGCACTGTTGCCCGAAGGTGCGATTGTCATCAACACCGCGCGCGGCGATGTGGTCGATGACGAGGCGCTGATCGCGGCACTTGAATCGGGGCGTCTTCGCGCCGCTGGGCTCGATGTCTATCGCGGCGAGCCGGGTAATATCCATCCCGGCTACGCGCGCCTTGCCAACACATTCCTGCTGCCCCATATCGGCAGCGCCACAGTGGAGACCCGCAGCGGCATGGGGCTTCAGGCGCTCGACAATCTCGACGCATTTTTTACCGGCAAGCCGCCGCCCAACCGGCTGGTTTGACACGCCGGCAATTGGGTTCGCGCCCACTTCCGGTTATGCTGGTCACCTGAAATAGAACGGGGCGGGGAGAAGATGGCGGCGGACGGCTCGGCAGCGCTGAAAAACAGGCCGGCATTTTTGGCTTTGCCGCTTTTCTTGCTGGTTGTCTCCGGCATTTTCTGGGGCCTGACCTATTCACTTACCCGCTTCGCCATCACCGGCGGTATTCCATTTCTCGCCTACGTGTTTTGGATGGGCGCGGGCGCGGCGCTGCTATTGTTCCTCCTCGGCCTTCTCACGCGCAGCCTGCCCAAATTGGAATGGCCGCATATTCGCGCCTATCTGGTGCTTGGCACCATTTCCTACGGCCTCTCCTATTCGGTTCTAGCCGTCGTCGCGCCCGAAGTGCCGACCGGCGTGTTGAGCCTCGGCGCCACACTGACCCCGATCTTCACCTACCCCGCCGCTGCCCTGCTTAAACTCGACCGCTTTGCCCTCCTGCGCACGCTCGGCCTGGTGTGCGGCCTCGCCGCCGTGGCCCTGATCGTGGTGCCTGAAACCAGCTTGCCGTCACGCGAGATGGTGCCGTGGGTGCTGCTCGGCATGGTGACGCCGCTCTTGTATGTCGCCAATGCGATCATCATTGCCCTGTTGAAGCCACCACCTTCGGGGGCGCTGCCGCTCGCCTGCGGCACGCTCATTGCCGGCGCGGTTTTTATGCTGGTGGTGATGTTGGCGAGCGGGCAATGGTGGTGGTTCGAGGGGCCGATGGAGACCGCCGATTGGGCGCTGATTATGGCGGCCTGCGTGATGGCGCTGTCCTTTTATCTGATGATCGAGATTATCCGCGTCGCCGGGCCGGTCTTTTTCACCACGGTCAATTTCATCGTGCCGCTCGCCGGAATCGGCTGGGGTGTGCTCTTTTTTGATGAGAGCCACAGCCTGTGGATTTGGCTGGCCCTTGCCCTTATGATTGTTGGCGTTTTTTTCGTCAACCGGCCGAGCCAGGCGGCGCGCGGCTGAGGGGATATTTTATTCCGCTGCGGCACTCTCTTCCCGCATCAAACCTAAAATCTCATCCGACGACTTCACGTGGCAAAAATTGCCGTCGAGATATTCGATCGCATTGGCATGGCCACTCGGCGACATGGCGGCGCAGGCGTCCTCGGCCATCAGGCAGCGGAAATCGAGATCGCCGCCAACGCGGATCGTTCCCTCGACGCAGCTATTGGTGTAGATGCCTGTGACGACGATGGTGGTAATGCCCATGGTGTGCAGGAGATGTTCGCAATTAGTCGAGGTGAAAGTACTCGAGCCTGTTTTGACGAGCATGATATCGCCGTCCCTCGGCGCCACCTCATCCATGATCTGCGCCTCCTCATCATTGGCGTCGATGGCGAGACCAAAGGCGCGGTGGCGCCAAGTTTGATCCGAACCATCGCCGCGCAAGGAAGCGCAGCGCGTGTAGATGACCGGCGCGCCGAGCTCGCGAAAGCCGGTGGTGAGGCGGCCAATCGCCGGAATCACCCGATTTTCCATGCGGTCGAGAAAATATTGCAGATCGTCGCCATGCCCCGCTTCGATAACGCGCCGGCAATTGCCGTAATCGCGCGAGGCCTGCTGATAAGTGATATCGATGACGATCAAGGCGGTCGTTTCCGGGCGCACCGGAAATTCCGGTATGCTGACAATGGTATGCCAAGCGCGCCAGCCTTCCTTATTGTTCGGTTCTCTAGCCATGATGATTCTCCCTTCTTTTGCCTAGTCTAACCGCGTTAAAGAGCGCCGACAAACGCATCAACCTCGCGGTTGAAGCGCTCGGCTTCTTCCAGAAACGGGCAGTGATTGCTCTCCTCATAGACCGAGAATTGCGAGCCGGGAATATTCTCATGCACATATTTCACCGATTCGGTGGGCAGCATTTTGTCCTTCATGCCGCCGGCAATGACGAGGGTGGGCACCGTCACCTTGGCGAGATCGGCGCGGTAATCCTGCATGGTCTGGTCAAACAGGACGGCGCTGGCGATGGCCGCCGGGATGCGCATATTTTCCGCCACCATCCATTCAACTTCTTCCGCTGGCGGCGGGCGCTTGAACAGCATCGGGATGAAATCGCGGTAGACCTTCTCACGCCCGGTCTGCACCTCCGACATCAGATGCACCAGGGTCGGCAGGTCGAACAGGCCGAAATCCCAATCCGGCCATTTGAAATCGGACGGGCTCTGATCGACGAAGATCGCCGCCGCAACATTTTCATCACCAAATTTTTTGAAATAGTCCCACAGCACCATACAGCCCATCGACCAGCCGGCCAGAACCACGCCGCTTAGGCCCTTTATCTTCAGAAAAGCGTGTAGATCCTCGGCGTAGGTCGCCATAGTGTGACCATCCTCCGTATGCGACGAGTGGCCATGGCCACGCAGATCGAGCGCGATGCTATGGTGATTCTGGCCGAGCGCCTGCAACTGCTTGTGAAAGTAGCGCCCGCTCATCCACACGCCGTGAACGAAGACGATCGGCCGCCCGGAACCGTTCTCTTCATAGTTGATTTCAAGCTCGTCATTGATACGTATCTTCGGCATGGCAAAATCTCTCTTGTCGCTGGGACGTGCAGCGCCGGCTCCGAGCGGCTATAACATGATGCGGTAAAAAGGAGGCCTTTAAAAATGAACAAACCGGTCGGCGTGGGCTTTATCGGCTCACAATTTATCAGCGTCATTCACGCCCGCGCGCTCAAGCGCAACCAAAATGCCCGCCTTGTCGGTGTCGCCTCGCCGACGCCGGGCCATGCCGAGGGTTTCGCGCGCGACTATGACGTGCCGCAACATTTCACCGATTACCGTGAGATGCTTAAGCTCGACGAGATCGACATGGTGGCGATCGGCACGCCGAACAACACCCATTGCCAGCTTACCTGCGACGCGGCGGCGGCGGGCAAGCATATCGTGCTGGAAAAACCGATGTGCCTGAGCATGGCCGAGGCCGACCGGATGGTCGAAGCGTGCGACAAGGCGGGGGTCAAACTCATGTATGCCGAGGAGCTCTGCTTCTCGCCTAAATATGGCCGCATGAAGGAGCTGCTCGATTCGGGCGCCTTGGGCCGGCCGACCCTGGTCAAGCAATCCGAGACCCATGACGGCCCGCACGCGCCGCATTTCTGGGATGTCGAGCAATCGGGCGGCGGCGTGCTCGTCGATATGGGCTGCCACGGCATCGAATTCTCACGCTGGATGCTCGGCCGGCCGAAGATCACTTCGGTCTATGCGCAACTCTCGACTCAATTGCACAGCGACAAAACCAAGGCCGAGGATAACGCCCTCTTAATCCTCGAATTCGACAATGGCTGCACCTTCCTCAACGAGACGAGCTGGACCAAGGGCGGTGGCATGGACGACCGGGCCGAAGTACACGGTACCGAGGGCGTCTGCTACGCCAATCTGCTGCAAGGTAATTCGGTCATTACCTATAGCCGCCCCGGTTATGAATATGCGGTGGAAAAAGGCGGCGCCACCCAGGGCTGGACCTTCACCATCTACGAAGAAGAGTGGAATTACGGCTTCTGGGGCGAGTTCGACCATTTTGTCGATTGCGTCCAGAACGACAAAGAGCCGATTGTCACCGGGCGCGACGCGCGCGCGGTGATGGAAGTGCTGTTCGCGGCTTACGAATCGGCGCGCGAGGGCCGCAAGGTGATGCTGCCCTTCCGCAGTGACGCGGCCAAGCCGTGGGACCTTTGGGGCAAGAGTTAAATTTGCCGATGCGCTTTACCGTTTGCGAAGATCACGAAGCCATGAGCCGGGCCGCCGCCGGCATCATGGCCGAAGCCGTTGCCAAGAACCCGGCGCTGCTGCTCTGCGCTGCGAGCGGTGGTAGCCCGACGCGGGCGTATGAATTGTTCGTGGCGGACAAGCAGGCCGGCGCGCAACTGCGCGTGTTGAAGCTCGATGAGTGGGCCGGCCTGGCGACGGATGACCCGGCCAGTTGCGAGGCCTATTTGCAGCGCTACTTGATCGGCCCGCTCGGCCTTGCGCCGGAACGCTATATCTCGTTCGATGGCGCGGCGGCGGATTTACAAGCGGAATGCGCCGCACTGCAACAGCGCATCAATGATGCGGGGCCGATTGACCTTTGCCTGCTCGGGGTCGGTTTGAACGGCCATCTGGCGCTGAACGAACCGGCCGATGCCCTCCACCCCGGTTGCCATGTTGCGACGCTGGCTGATTCCTCCAAAAACCATCCCATGTTAGACGGGCGCGGTACCCCGCTCAGCCATGGACTCACGCTCGGCATGGCTGATATTTTACGCTCGAGGCAGCTTCTGGTATTGGTCTCCGGCGAGCAAAAGCGGGATGTCATGGAAAAACTATTGAGCCGAAAGGTCACGCCGCAGTTCCCGGCCTCGTTTCTCTGGCTGCACGGCAATGTGGATTTCGTCTGCGACAAGGCGGCCATGGCCGGCCTCGAGGCGCCGCGATGAAAGGCGTCATCGGCATAGATGTTGGCGGCACCAAGATCGCCTTCGGCGCCGTCTCGCCGGCGGGCGACATCATCCTGCGGCGCACCATCGCGACTCACCCGGACGACAGCTTCGACCAAGGCATCGCGCGTCTCTCCATCGGGGTCGAAGCGCTCCTCGGCGATGTCGGCTGGGATGTGAAAGAAATCGGCGGCATCGGCATCGGCTGCCCCGGCCCGGTCGACACCGAGAAGGGCGTGATCCTCAGTGTCTATACCCTCCCCGGCTGGTCTAACCGCGCCTTCGCCGCGCCCATGAGCGAGCGTTTCGCCGGTACCCCCGTCCGCCTCGAGAACGACGCCAACGCCGCGCTCCTGGGCGAGGCCTTCGCCGGCGCAGCCAAGGGCAAGAAGAGCGCGGTGATGCTGACGCTGGGCACCGGCGTCGGCGGCGCGGTGCTAATCGACGGCAAGATCCATGTTGGGGCCGGCGGCGCCCACCCGGAACTCGGCCATATCCCGGCCTTGGTGGACGGCCCGGAATGCCCTTGCGGCATCCGCGGCTGCTACGAGATCATCGCTTCCGGCCCCGCTATCGCCGAGGCCGGCGCAGCCGTCGGTCTGACGGGAAGTGAAGAAGTTTTCACTGCGGCGGCGGAGGGCCATGAAGGCGCTCAGGAGATTATCGCCCGCGTCGCGAAAGCCACCGAGACGGCCGTCTGGACCATTCTCCACACCTTCCTGCCCGACATCCTCCTCTTCGGCGGTGGCATCGCCGATGGCCACTGGCCGCTGTTCGAGGCGGCGGCGCGAAAATCTCTGGCGGCGGCCACCCTCGCCCGTGACGAGCCGGTCACCATCGCGCGCGCAACCCTTGGCAACGATGCGGGGGTCGTCGGGGCGGCCAGTCTGGTGCTGTAGAGTCATTAAGCCGCTCTTCCCTGAGGGGAAGAGAGGTTGGAGAGATGGGGCAAACCAAGCGTGCGAAGCGCGCTATCCCGAAACCGATCGACTCCGACCCCAGTAATCTCGACACTATTGATCTCATGACCCACTCGATCTCAAAGCGGAAAACCCTGCGCCTCGTCGCCCTCGCCTTCGCGTTTCTGCTAACGGGCGCAACCAGCGCGTTCGCCCAAGACGTTTGGACCGCCGCGCCGCTGGACGCCGCCTCGCGTCCGGCCGAGGTCGTAGCGGAGACGCGGCAAAGCGCGCCGGGCGGAATTCCCCATGGCCTTGTCGAAACGCATGACGGGGGCGGCGATATCACCGCCGCCTGGTACGAAGCACCCACTGATACATACCGGCACGGAATCCTCGGTGACGCCATAGAGGCCTCAACGCTCCTGGTCGAATTACCTGCCGGGGCGGTTCTATCCTTCCGTTTGCCTGTAACGGAGGTATTCGAAGATCTCTATCCCCGACTTGCCGATTTGGATGCGGATGGAAAACTGGAAGTCGTCACGATCCGCTCATCAATCTCGTTGGGTGCCTCGGTTACGGTTTACGGCCTGAGAGACGGCATCCTGATGCAGCTCGCAAGCACGGCGTTTATCGGCCGCCCAAATCGCTGGCTTAATATCGCCGGCATCGCGCGATTTCGAGGAACGAGCCGGCAAGAAATCGCCTATGTCGAAACACCCCATATCGGTGGAACGCTGTATTTCTACGAATTCGTGAATGAAGGCTTGGAGCGTGTGGGAACCCTCAGGGGTTTTTCCAATCATGAGATAGGGTCGACGGAGTTGAGGCTTTCCGCTGTCGCCGACATCAATGGAAATGGCCGGATGGATTTGGCGGTGCCCTCCGCGAACAGAAGGACACTGCGCATCGTCGGCTTCGGCCCGGGCGGCCTGACAAGTTTCGCTTCTTCCGATCTTCCGTCGAGGATCGATAAAGCAATTGCCGTTGAAGGGTTTGGTAAGAATCTGCGCTTTGTTGTCGGACTTGAGAACGGAGACGTATACGAGATCCGCCGCTAAGATAGAGGTAAGTTCGCGGCCATGGGACCGCTATCGATCGTCCATCAAAATAGTAGCACGAATTCCAGGTGTACTTGTTACCGGATGTTAAAAGTTTTCCCTTGCCCACGTGCGCCCGAGCCTGTCATGTAAATGGTGCGTCGGGATAGTCGGTTGGGAGGCATCAGGTGGCGAACGAAAACAAATTCTACGAGCCGGTCGATGGCATGGCGATGCCGCGTTTCGGCGCCATGCCGACCTTCATGCGCCTGCCGCATGTCACGGATTTCAGCCAGACCGATATTGCCCTTGCCGGGGTGCCGTGGGATGGCGGTACGACCAACCGCGCCGGCGCGCGGCACGGCCCGCGTGAAATCCGCAATATGTCGAGCTTCATGCGCCGCACCCACCATGCGCTCGGCATCTGCCCCTATGAGCTGTGCAATATCGCCGATGTCGGCGATGCCAGCGTCAATCCGATCGATGTCAATGACACCATCGGCCGGGTCGAGGCGTTTTTCCGCGAGATGCACGAAGCCGGCGCGGCGCCGCTCAGCGCCGGCGGCGACCACCTGATTTCGCTGCCGATCATGCGCGCCATCGCCAGGCAAGAACCCATCGGCATGATTCATTTCGATGCCCATTCCGATACCTGGGACAGCTATTTCGGCGGCGCGAAGCTGACCCACGGCACACCCTTCCGCCGCGCCGTCGAGGAAGGCCTGCTCGACCCCAAGCGCGTCATTCAGATCGGCATTCGTGGCTCGGTCTATGACCTCAACGACATGGATTTCGCCCATGAGAGCGGCATGCGGGTGATCACCATCGAGGAATATTTCGAGCTCGGCTGGGAGCGAGTGATGCGCGAGGCGCGCGAGATCGTCGGCAGCGGGCCGACCTATATCAGCTTCGATGTCGATGGCCTCGATCCGGTCTACGCGCCGGGTACGGGCACGCCCGAGATCGGCGGCTATTCCACCCATGAGGCGCAGCAGATGCTACGCGCGACGCGCGGCCTTAACCTGGTCGGCGGCGATGTCGTCGAGGTCTCGCCGCCCTTCGATCAAAGCGGCAATACCGCGCTGGTCGGCGCCACCATGATGTTCGAGATCCTCTGCCCGCTGGCCGAAGCCGTGGCGGCTAGGCGTTACGGAGCCTGACATGACGAATGACAACCGGCCGGTATTCCCGGCCATCCACCTGCCGCAGTTTGCAGACCAGGCGTTGCCCGATGTGGTAACGGCGAAACTGCATCATCCGGTCACACCGGAGCTCGGCGATGTCGCCGGCGCAACACGCACCGCGCTGGAAAAATCGCGCCGCTTCGCCGAACTGGCGAAAGGCGCGCGGGTCGCGATCACCTGCGGCAGCCGGGGCATTCAGAGCAAACCGGTGGTGGTTGCCACCGCCGTTGCCTGGCTCCGGGAACGCGGCTTTGAGCCCTTTATCGTGCCGGCGATGGGCAGCCATGGCGGCGCCCGGGCGGAGAGCCAAGTCGAACTTCTGGCTGAGCTCGGCTATACGCCCGAGAGCATGGGCTGCGCTATTCAGTCCTCAATGGAGGTGAAGCGCATCGGCACGACATCGCGCGGCGTGCCGGTTTATTTTGACAAGAATGCCGCCGCCGCTGACGCCGTTCTGGTGGTCAACCGCATCAAGGCGCACACCTCGTTCGACCGCGAGATCGAAAGCGGCCTGACCAAGATGGTCGCCATCGGCCTCGGCAAGGCGGAAGGCGCACGCCTGATCCACAAGTTGGGCGCGCTCGGCTATCTCGAAGTGCTGCCGGAATGGGCCGGCATCGCCATCGACGCGGCGCCGATCGCCTACGCCATCGGCATCGTCGAAAATGCCGAGAAGCGCGCCGCCGTGATCGAAGGGGCGGAGCCCGAGGATATCCTGGCGACCGATGCGCGCCTCTTACCACTCGCCAAGGCGAATACACCGAAGCTGCCGTTCGAGCAGATCGATACTTTGATCGTCGAGCGCATCGGCAAGAATATTTCCGGCACCGGCATGGATACCGGCGTTGTCGGGCGGGCCGATATTCGCGGCCGCCCGAGCAATGATAATCCCCTGATCCACAAATTAGCGGTGCTCGGCCTCACGCCGGAAACGCATGGTAACGGGCTCGGCATGGGTCTGGCCGATTTCACCACCCAGGAGGTCGCCAACTCGCTCGACCTTTACGCCATGTATATGAATTCCTGCACCTCGACCTTTACCGAACGCGTGCGCCTGCCGATTGTTCTCGCCGACGAAAAGGAAGTGATCCAGGCGGCAGTCGCAACCTGTTGGCATTTGAACGGCAGAGAGGTGCGGCTCTGCATCATCCGCTCGACCCTCCATCTCAACCAGATATTGCTCTCTCCCGCCTTGGCCGAGGATTTGGGCGACAAAGGCGAGATTGTTGATGCACCACGGGCGCTCGAATTTGATGGCGCGGGCGGCCTGCTCACCCGCTGCCCGGATTAAGGGGATCAATGATGAC
>JABIXB010000127.1 GCA_018666805.1 Rhodospirillaceae bacterium
CCGATGGATATCCACCCCTCCGTGCGCCATCTCGATTGTCTCTACGACAAGCTGACACTTACCGACAAAGTGGTGCACGCTTACAGCCTCGGCACGGAGCGAATTGAGGATGCGATGGAAATGGTGCGCATCGCCGGCGGCCTTTCGTGGCAGGAATTCGAGGCCACGCCGCGCATGTACACCAACATCAATTCGACCTCGCCGCTCAAGCACGACCATCCCATGCTGGACGGCGCCATGCGTATGGCGCGGCGGCACCAGCCGACCATCGTCACGCCCTTTACCTTGGCCGGCGCCATGGCGCCGGTGACAATGGCAGGCGCTGTGACGCAATCGATTGCCGAGGCGCTGGCCGCCATCACGCTGTTGCAAGTGATCTCGCCGGGCTGTCCTGTCGCCTTCGGCAGCTTTACCTCAAATGTCGATATGAAATCGGGCGCACCGGCCTTCGGCACGCCGGAATATATGCGCGCGACGCAGATCTCCGGCCAAATGGCGCGCTATTACCGCCTGCCGCTGCGCGCCTCCAACGCCTGCGCCGCCAATTGCGCCGACGCCCAAGCCGCCTGGGAAAGCGCCTTTTCGCTGTGGTCGGCGATTTCGGCCGGCGTCAACATAGTCTATCACGCCGCCGGCTGGCTTGAGGGCGGGCTCTGCGCGTCCTATGAAAAATTCGTCATGGACTGCGAAACCCTGCAACAGATGATCGCCTATATGCGCCCCATCGGCACGTCTGAGGCGGATATCGCCGTCGATGCGATCAAGGAAGTTGGACCGGGCGGGCATTTCTTCGGCGCGGCGCACACGCAGGAGCGCTACGAAACCGCTTTCTACAGTCCGTTCCTCTCCGACTGGTCGAATTTCGAAAGCTGGGAGGAAGCGGGCGCGGTGCAAACGCCGGAGCGCGCCAATCGCATCTGGAAAAAAATCCTCGCCGAATTCGAGCCACCGCCGATTGGGGCCGCTATCGCCGAGGAACTCAATGCTTTTGTGGCGCGGCGTAAGCAAGAAGGCGGCGCACCGACGGATTTCTAATGTCCAAAAAAATGGGAATGATCATGACGTTGAAGATAATCGGCGCCGGCTTTGGCCGCACGGGCACAAATTCCACACAGACGGCGCTCAACCAATTGGGCTTTCCCTGCTACCACATGTTCGAGGTAATCGAGAACAAGGAGAATGCCGGTCATCTCAATTTCTGGCGCAACGTGGCGAATACACCGGCGGGCACACAACATGATTGGCCGCGCGTGTTCTCAAAATATACGGCGACGTTAGACAATCCCGGCTGCTGCGTGTGGCGTGAATTGATGCAGACCTACCCCGAGGCCAAGGTGCTGCTCACCCTCCATCCACGCGGTCCGGAGGCCTGGTACCAGAGCACCCTGGAGACGATCTATTTCACCGAACGAATGTGGCAGTTCAAACTGTTGCGTCTCCTCACTCCGTTCGCGCGGAAACTCGGCGATATGACCCATAAGCTGATCTGGCAGCGCTCGCACAAGGGCAGTATGGCAACAAAAGAGGCGGCGATTGCCCGTTATGAGGAACATATCGCGCAAGTGAAAGCCGCCGTGCCGGCCGAGAAGCTGCTGGTCTATTCGGTCGATCAGGGTTGGGCGCCGCTGTGCCATTTTCTCGGCGTGGTGGTGCCGGACAGCGATTTCCCCAATGTGAACGACCGGGCGGCAATGAAAAAGACGATCGCGGATATCACCAAGGGCGCCTATGTCTTTCTCGGCATAGGGGGGGCCGCCCTTGGTGCTATCCTCTACGGTATCTTCAGCATCTAAGCCTGTCTCCCGTCAGGCCTTAGGTAAGGGCAGCGCGACGTAGCGCTCCTCGCCGCCCCGGCTCATCAAGAAGAGCACGGCGTGGCGTTTGTTTTCCTCGGCTAATTTGATGCCGTCGATGACCGCAGCGGACTCCGTCACGGCATCGCCCCCGACCGAGACGATAACGTCACCCAGACGAACACCCTTGCCGGCGGCAACGCCGTGCCGATCGAGACCGCTAACGACGACGCCGCTGACATCCTCGCCGATGCCGTGCGCGCGCCGCGTCATCCTATCCAGGGGCGAAAGCCGCACACCCAATGCCTCGAGCACATCGCTCTCTTCGGGCGCGGCGGCCATCTCATTTTCCGCCGGAACTCCAACTATGGCCTCGATGGTGATATGGCGGCCATCGCGCATTATGGAGAGCACCGCCGTCTCGCCGGCCTTCAGCCCGGCGATTGTGCGTGTCAGGTCACGCAGTTGCTTCACATCGACATCGTTGACACTAAGGATGACATCGCCCTGCTCAATACCCGCGGCTGCGGCGGGGCTGTCGGCCATCACCTGCGAAACAATGGCGCCGTCTTCATCGCCGAGGCCGAGACTGTCGGCCATATCCTCGCCAATCGCCTGAATGCCAACGCCGAGCCAGGCGCGCTCGACCTTACCGTCATCCCTGAGGTCGGCAACGATCTCCGCCGCCGTGGCCGCCGGGATGGCGAAGCCGATGCCGACATTGCCGCCGCTCGGCGAAAAAATCGCCGTATTGACGCCAATCACCTCGCCCTTGGCGTTAAACAGCGGCCCGCCGGAATTGCCCATATTGATCGGCGCATCGATTTGCAGGAAATCGTCATAGGGGCCACTGCCGATGTCGCGCCCCTTGGCCGAGATGATGCCGACGGTGGCGCTGTGGCCAAGGCCGAATGGATTGCCGAGCGCGACCACTTGACTGCCAACGCGCATCGCCGCTGAATCGCCAAACCTCAGAGCCGGCAAATCCCCGCCCGCGTCGACCTTGAGAAGGGCCAAATCGCTTTTTGCATCACCGCCGACGATTGTCGCGGCAAGACGCGTGCCGTCCATCAGGGTGACGAATATCGCCTCGCCGCCGTCGATAACGTGGCTGTTGGTGACGACATAACCCGCGCCATCGATGATGAAGCCCGAGCCGAACGCCTTGTTGGGGCGCGGCATCATTTGATGGCCCGGCCCTTGGCCGGAGATCAAATTGACCGAGCGGCTGGTTTCGATACTGACCACCGCCGGGCTCACCGCCTCGATAACATCGGCGAAATTCGCCTGGGCGAAAACCACCGGCACGGTAGATTGTCCTTCGGCCTGAACATTATTGATCGCCAACGGACCGGAAGCGACGCCAATCAACGCCAAAGCGGCGAGCGAGCCGAGCAGCGCCCGTTTGCGGCTGGTGATGATACGGAATTTCGATTTCGACATGACAAGAATCCTCTTTGCTGGTTTTGCTAAAGAGGATTTTGCACCGGGCCGTCTAACGCCAACCTGTCCGGCAGATTAAATTTTTGTAATCTTGAAGCTCAGCACAACGGCGAGCCCGCCCAAATCGCTGTCGGACAATTCCAGCTGCGCGCCGTGCAGCTTGGCGACACCGGCGACCAGACTGAGGCCGAGGCCGCTGCCGGGCGTGCTGCGGCTTTCATCGAGACGGACAAAGCGCTGCAAGACGCGCTCGCGCTCCGGCGCCGGGATACCGGGGCCGGAATCGGCAACAGACAGCCGGGCCGTACCATCGCGGCAGCTCAGTCCGATAGATACTTTTCCGCCCGGCGGGGAAAACTTGACCGCATTATCGAGCAGATTGCCCACCGCCTGGGAGAGAAATTGTGCGTGGCCATCGATGGCGCAACTTTGATCGATATCCTCAGCCAGCGAAATTGCTTTTTGTTCGGCCAGCGGCCGGTAGAGCTCGGCCATATCGCGCACCAGGGGGGCGAGGTCGAGCGTTTGCATGGCGGCTCTGCTGGTGCCGGCCTCGGTGCGGGCGATAGCGATCAGCGCATCGAACGTCGCCAACACCGCGTCGGCCTCTTTGATCGCCTCGCCCATCGCGCGTTGGCTTCCCGCCATGCCTTCACCGCCCTGTTGTAACGCCAACTCCAGGTTCGACTTCAAGCGGGTAAGCGGGGTTTTCAGGTCATGCGCCATGCTGTCGGTGACGGCGCGCATGCCGGTCAGTAATTGCTCGATCTCCTCGAGCATTTCATTGAGCGTTTCCGCCAGGCGGTCGAACTCATCGCCGCTTTCGCTCACCGGCATGCGGCGCGAAAGGTCACCCTCTATGATCTCGCGGCTCGCCGCCGCAACGCCATCGACGCGGCGCAACATGCGCCGGCTCATGAAATAGCCACCAACAAGGCCGAGGCCGATGGTGACGGCGAGCGCCCAGCCGAGGGTTTGGGTCATGGCGCTCTGAAATTCCTGCCGGGCGCGGATGTCGCGCCCGACCAGAAGATGGAAATCGCCGCGCAGGATGAAGGTGCGGGCGCGGAATTCGCGCCGGTCGTAATCCTTGGCCGCATCGCGCGCCGAAACGTTTATCCAATCGCCGTCCTGCTGCGCCTCTCCCGGCCAAGCGCGCAAATTTCCGGCGAGCGGCCGCAGCGCCGGATCGACCAGAAGATAAATATTGTCGCCATCGCGCGGCGTCGTGCTGCGCTCGGCAACGATATCGCGCAATTTGGCCAGACCATCGGCGCGATATTGCTCCGCCAGGCCCCTGATTTCTGATTCGATGGCGGCGTTGGTTTGGCTATCGATGATGTCGATGGTGATCAAATAGATAAAGCCGAACAGCACCAGCACCGAGGCGCTGAACGGCGCCAGATAGAGCAGCGCGAAGCGAAACCCGGTGCTGCGGAAAAAGTTAGCCTTCTGCACGGAGGCGATATCCGGCGCCGCGCACAGTGTGCAACAGTGGTGCGCCGAAATCCTTGTCGATTTTCTGCCTGAGACGGCTGATATGGACATCGATAACGTTGGTCTGCGGATCAAAATGATAGCCCCAGACATGCTCGAGCAGCATCGTGCGCGTCACCACCTCGCCGGCATGACGCAGCAGATATTCGAGCAGGGCGAACTCCTTCGGTTGCAGGGTGATTTCGCGCCCGGCGCGCGTCACGGTTCGGGTCAGGAGATCAAGCTCAAGATCGGCGACGGCGAACGAGGTCTCGGCCGTTTCCGCCCCGGCGCGCCGTGCCAGCGCGGTGAGGCGCGCCTCGAGCTCGGAGAAGGCAAACGGCTTGGCGAGATAATCGTCGCCGCCGGCATGCAGACCCTCGACGCGGTGATCGACATGCCCGAGCGCGCTCAGGATCAGCACCGGGAGGTTGTTGTCCGCCTGGCGCAGGGCTTCGATCAGGGCGAGCCCGTCGAGGCCAGGCAGCATGCGGTCGATAATCGCGGTATCAAATGAGCAATTGAGCGCGAGATTGAGGCCATCCGGGCCGGTCGCCGCCACATCGACTGTGTGGCCGCTCTCCTGCAGGCCCTTCTGCACATAGGCCGCCATCTCGGCATCGTCTTCAACGAGCAATATATGCATGCCGGTTGCGCACCCTAATCCTGATTCTTCACCGCGCTCGACGCGTTCTTTTCATATTTCGGCAGATCATCGGCGAGCTTCAACCAATCGAGCTGCTCGCCGCAATGGACATGAAACTGCGGCGTGAAATTTTCCGGATCAATCAGACTGGCGGCATAAAAATGAATTTCATCTGGGTAACGGTCGGCGTCATAGGCCATTGGC
>JABIXB010000128.1 GCA_018666805.1 Rhodospirillaceae bacterium
CCCGGCGCTCTGCTGAATTTTCTCAACCATATGAAAGCGGATTGGAATATCAGCCTGTTTCACTACCGCAACCACGGCGCCGCCTATGGCCGGGTGTTGTGTGGCATGCAGGTAGCAAAGCGTAAGCGCGCCGATTTCCAGTCTTTCCTCGATGGCCTCGGATATAATTACCGCAAGGAAACGGACAATCCGGCCTACCGGTTGTTCCTCGGTTGAGATCCGGCGGGTCAAATATTTGCCGCATGAATTTTGTCCTCCCCTTTGTTAGGGTGGGCCATGCTTATTCGTGAAAAGCAGATCGGCGGGCAATCGAGCTACGAAATCGTAGAAGAGATTTACCACGCCACCGGCACGAAATACCGCATTGTTGCGTCCTTGGGCGCCGATGCCGAGCCGGAAAATGCACGCCGCCGCCGGATGGTAATTTTGCTCGACCTGGAACGCTCGCTGGAACGGCTTAATCCATTACGCGGCGCCGATCCCGGCATCGCGCGCAAATGCAACAGCCTGGTTCATCGGATTGAACGGGAGCGGCAAAAAATAACCAAGCTGACGAGCGCCATCGAACAGATGGCTGCCTCGGCAGAGGCGCCGGAGGAGAACCGGGCCATTCCGGGCGACGGCCTACTGCCACGCGGAAATATAAGACGGCTTCGGTTGGTCGCGAATGATTCCGCCGCTGCGGCGAATAAAGTCCGTCCTGACTAAATCAAGCCGGCGCGCTCAAATGGTAGCGACGCCGTCGAGCGCGTTGCGCACAGCATTGGCCAGATCTTTTTTCTTGTAGGGCTTGCTGAGCACCGCGACCTCCGGTTCGGAACTCAGATCATTGTCAAAGGCGCCCTCGGCATATCCTGTCATATGCAAAATCTTGATGTCCGGGTTTTGCCGCAGAACTTCACGCGCAAGCGCCGGCCCATTCATCTCGCCGGGAAGGACGACATCGCTCAGCAATAGGTCGATCGCCGCATTGCCGGCAAACAGTGCAAGCGCGCTGTCGGCATCTTCCGCTTCGAGCACGTCATAGCCTAGTTTCCGCAGCACAGCGACCGTGAGCAAGCGCACATCCGGATTGTCCTCAACGACAAGAATGCGCTCGCCCTTCGCCGGCGGATAGGCGTTGTCATAATTGTCATCGGCGGATTGCGGGATTTGTTCAGCAGCGCCGTGCGAGCGCGGCAAATAGAGCTCGACGGTCGTGCCGGCACCGGGTTCACTGTGGATCGTTACATCGCCGCCGGATTGTTTGGCAAAGCCGTAAATCATACTCAGGCCGAGGCCCGTTCCCTTGTCCGCCGCTTTGGTGGAAAAGAACGGCTCAAAGGCCCGCTCAAGAACCTCCGCGCTCATGCCGGCCCCGGTATCGGATACCGTCATCAGGACATAGTCACCCGCCGCAATGCCGCGCTCGCGCATGATGCGCTGGTAACCCACTTTTATATTACTGGTCCTAAATATAACCGTGCCGGCTTGCGGCATGGCATCGCGCGCGTTGATCGCCAAATTTAGAATGACATTTTCGAGCTGGTTGACATCGACCTGCGAGGGCCACAAATCGGCGCCCTTATGAACGCGGATGTCGATATGTTCTCCGAGGGTGCGGCTCAGCATGTCGCGCATACCTTCGATAAGCTTATTCAGATCAACAACACTGGGCGACAGCGTCTGGCTGCGTGAAAAGGCGAGCAGCCTTTGCGTCAGACCGGCGCCGCGCTCAACCGCCTGCAAGGCGCGGCCGGTCAATTCCGAGAGGCCATCCGGCAAATTATCCATATCGCCGATCAGCCACAGATTTCCGGATATCACCGTCAAAAGATTGTTGAAATCATGCGCAACACCGCCGGTAAGCTGGCCAATGGCTTCCATTTTTTGCGCTTGGTGAAGCTGCGCCTCAACCTTGCGCCGTTCCGTAATGTTCTCCACTGTGGCAATGGTTGCACCAATGCTGCCATCCTCCGCCCGCAAGCCGGTAACATTCATGCGCGTCCAAACGACCGAACCGTCGGCATGTAGGAATCTTTTGTCGAGCTGATAACCCGGTAGCTGGCCCGCCAGAACCGCGCGAAATTGCTGTATATCCTTATCGATATCCTCGGCATAGGTAATGTCGGCAAAAGGAATTTCCCTAAGTTCTGCCGCACTTCTGCCCAACATTTGTTGGAATGCAACATTGGTGCGCGGCAATTTTCCATCGACGCTGGTCAGGGCAATACCCACAGCCGCCGTATCATAGATACTCTGGAGTTCCGCTTCGCTTTCGCGTAGATCCGCCTCGCGCTGCTTGAGATCGGTAATATCCGTTCGCATGGCAACGATACCGCCGTCAGCCAATTTATGATCTTCGACCCTGAGCCAGCTTCCATCGGCACGGCGCAACTCCACAGGCCCGCCGTTAAGAAGGTCGCGCCGGCTGTGTTCGGACAGATATTCATCGGCACGTCCAACGGCCTCCGGAACCGCACCCGAACTGTAGTATGCGTGCCGAATCTCATCTCGCAGCGCACCCGGGACCAACAGGTCGGCGATCTCGGGATGCAGCTCAATGTTTTTCTTGTTGGAAAAAACGAGGCGATCATCGGCATCGTAAAACACGAACCCCTGCGAGGCATTGTCGATCGCCTCGCGCAATCTTTCGGCTTCCATCTCGGCCTGCCGCCGTTCGCTAATATCCTCGACAATGGCCGCATGGAGGGGTTCGTCCGCGCCCTCATTGAAATGATATGTCATGTTCAACCGGGCCCAGATCGTGCGGCCGTCCTTGTGACGGAAACGCTTCACGATTGTCCGCTCTTCCCGCCCGTCGCCGGGCCATTCCACCACGCCGCGCATGCTCGCTTCGAGATCATCCGGATGGGTGACGTCGACCCAGCGCATATCGAGCAGTTCCCGGGCGCTGTAGCCGAGCATTTTCTGATAGGCCTTGTTGGTCGACACGTAATTGAAATTTTTATCGGTAATGGAAACGCCAACCGTGGTGTTCTCGAAAATCGAGCGAAATCGCGCTTCGCTTGATTGCAGCGCATTTTCCATACGCTTTTGCTCGGTGATGTCCTGGGTAACACCGTGCATCACGACCGCTTTTCCATCGCGATCCAGCTCTACGGTCCCGCGCTCGCGGATCAGGCGCTCCTCGCCGCCCGGCCACAATATTCGATGTTCCATGAAATAGGGTTTGCCCGTTCGAATGGACTCTTCATGGCTTTGCGCCACGGCTTCCCGGTCATCCGGGTGCACCAGCTCGAGAAATTCAGCTAAATTGATCGACTGGCCGGCAGGCTCAACACCGAGGATGCGATAATGTTCGCTTGAGGTGTAGGATTTGTTGTTCACAATATCCCACGTCCAGGTACCTAATCCGGCAAACCCCTCCGCCTCGAAACGCGCCCCCGGAGAGTATTCGCTAGCCGCATCCAATTCGTCCAAGCGCCGACGCAACATCTCGATTTCGTCGATAAGTTGTGACTTGGTCTTGCGGTCTAAACTTTTCCTGCGGCGGTCATCCATGTTCGCTTTGCGACTCTTTTATATTGAGTGCGTACTGTGCCCCACCCCCGTTAACGTATAATTAACTAGACAATTAACATGGGTGTATTAGCAGAGCATTAACCATAAACCGGGACAATCGCTTTAACTTGGCAATTCCCCGATGGAGGACTCGGACATGAACATATTGCGTTGGTTTGCAGCAGCCCTATTTCTCGCCTTAAACCTGACTGCAATTAGCCAGGCTAAATCCGAAAACATAGAAATCGGCAGCGTTGAAGAAATACGCCTCGCCCTTTACGGCACAGTAGCGGGCGGTGATTCCGAGCGGCTCTACGAAAATGACCAAGTCTTCGCTGATGAACTGATCGAGACGGTCAAGAAATCCGGCGCACAGATCCGCTTCGTTGACGATACGGATCTCTGGCTCGGCGCTTCAAGCCAACTTACCCTGGATTCCTTTATCTATGACCCCGACCGGGGCACTGGGGAACTGGTCGCCGAACTCGGTATCGGCGTTTTCCGCTTCGTCACCGGAAACCTACCAAGTGAGGGCTACGAGATTCTCACGCCGGTCGCGGTTATCGGCATTCGCGGAACCGATTTTTCCGTCTCGGTTGCCGCCGATGGCGCCACCGAGGTTGCGGTTTACTCCGGCCGGGTGACGGTATCGCCGCGCGGCGGCGGCGCCGCGCAATCCGTTGATCCGGGCGAAGTCGCGGCAGTGGCAAATACCACCGCGGCCGTTAGCGTTTCGACCGGCGGCTCAACCACACCGCCGGCCAGCCTTTCCACCGGACACGGTGCGGCGGCGGCAGGCACGACCGGCGGCGGCGGCGGAAGCGGCGGCGGCGGTGGAAGCGGTAGTTGCTTTACGCCGGAAACACGCGTCGTCATGGCGGATGGCAGTTTGAAGGCGATTGCCGACATCACGATAGGCGAAATTGTGCTCGGGCAGGACGGCGCCCACAATGTGGTGAGCGGCGTTGAACGGGTGAGGCTGGGGTCGCGCATGCTGTACGGCTTCGATGGCGGCCCGCTATTTGTCACGGCGGAACATCCCTTTATGACCGACGCCGGTTGGAAATCGATCGACCCCTCGGCGACCGCGGCGGAAAATGGCAATCTTACGGTTGGCGCACTCGAGCCGGGCGATGCACTGGTGACAATCGGCCGTTCTGACTGGCGTCTGGCGGCGCTCGGAGATCCGCGCGGCACGGCGGAAGGCGCGCTTGGCCATCAAACCCTCGCTTCCGTGACTGCCGCCGCAGCCGGCCCGCAAACGCCGCTCTTCAACCTATTGCTCGATGGCAATCATACCTATTGGGTTGTACAGTCGGCGGACGCAGCGCTTCTGCAAACGGTCTCGGCCACCGCGAATGCGTCCGCCATCGCCGAAAAAGCTTACCTCGTCCACAATAAGGGTGGCTAAGCGGGCGGTATAACCCGAACAAACGGACCCTTGGACAACAGATGGCGAACAGGCCAACCGAACTGACGCCGGCACTGCATGACTATCTGCTAACGCACGGCTTTCGCGAAGCCGACATCCTCCAACGCTTGCGCGGCGAAACGCAAAGCCATAAATGGGCGATCATGCAGATCACGCCCGAGCAAGGCGCATTTATGGCCCTTGTGGCGGAGCTGACCGGCTGCACGCGCTATCTCGAAATTGGCGTCTTCACCGGCTATAGCTCGCTTAACCTGGCACTCGCCATGGGGCCGGGCGGCCATATCACCGCGTTGGACAGCAACGCCGAATATACCGCGACGGCGGAGCGTTACTGGCGCGAAGCAGGGCTGGCGGAAAATATCGAGCTGCGTCTCGGCGACGCCCAGGCCTCGCTTGCCGATTTGCTCGATGAAGGCCGCGCCGGCAGTTATGACTTTGCCTTTATCGATGCCGACAAATCCAGCTATGACGGCTATTACGAGGCCTGTCTTGAATTACTGCGCCCCGGCGGCCTGGTGGCGCTCGACAATATGTTTCATTTGGGCCGTGTTGCGCCGCGCGGCAAGTGGAATGAAGACACGCCGGCGATTGACGCCCTCAACGCTAAAATCAAAGCCGACGCGCGGGTCAGCATGGCCATGATCCCGATCGGCGACGGCCTGACATTGTGCCGCAAGCGCGGCTAGATCGAATAGTTAGAGCAGACAGCCTTCTTGACGCACTCCGCCGGGCATCGGACATTAGGTGGCAATATTGCGCAATTGAAAGGCCGCCATGACACCCGAAACATATTTCACCCGCCGCGAGGGCGGCGAATACGCCTACACCATTGAAGCAAGCAAACTGAAGTTCGGCGTGGGCGCGATTCACGAGGTCGGCGCCGACGCCAAGGCGCTCGGCATGACGCGCGTGGCGCTTTTTACCGACCAGCGCGTCGCCAAGCTCGAACATGTCGCCCATGCGGCACGCTCGCTCAAGGGCGCCGGACTGGGTGTTGAAATATACGATTCCGTCGAAGTCGAACCGACCGACCGTTCCTTCATGGCCGGCGCCGCGTTTGCCCGCGACGGAAAGTTCGATGGCTTCGTTTCGGTCGGCGGCGGTTCGGTGATGGATACCGCCAAGGCGGCCAATCTCTATGCCAGCTATCCGGCCGACCTGCTGACCTATGTGAATAAGCCCGTCGGCGAAGCCCAGCCGGTGCCGGGCCCGCTGATGCCGCACATCGCCTGCCCGACCACATTCGGCACGGCCAGCGAATGCACCGGCATGGCGATCTTCGACATGCTGGAAATGGAAATGAAGACCGGCATCGCTCACCGCGAACTCAGACCGTCGCTCGGCATTCTCGATCCGACAGCTCTAACAACATTGCCGGCGCCGGTCGTCGCGGCCAACGCCTTTGACGTCTTCAGCCACGCCATCGAATCTCTTACCGCACGCCCCTATACCGCGCGGCCGGCACCGGATGCGCCGGCAGCCCGGCCGCTCCTGCAAGGCGCTAATCCCTACAGTGACATGGCTTGTAGCGAGGCGATCCGTTTAATCGGTGCCAATATCGAGCACGCCCTCAACGCGCCGGACGATATTTCGGCGCGTGAGCCACTGATGTTCGCCGGCATGCTGGCCGGGATCGGGTTTGGCAACTCCGGCTGCCATGTGCCGCACGCCATGTCCTATGCGGTGGCCGGTCTGGTGCGCGATTACCGCCCTGAGGGCTGGCCAGACGATCACGCCATGGTGCCGCATGGCATCTCCGTAATCCTCAACGCGCCGGCGGTATTTCGCCTTATCGGCCCCGCCGCCGCCGCCCGCCACTTGCAGGCGGCGCAGGCGATGGGGGCGGATATCCGTAATATCCCCGAAGAACGTGCCGGCGAAGCCCTGGCCGAACAGGTCATTCGCTTGATGCGGGTGACAGGCATGCCCAATGGCCTTTCGGAAGTCGGTTATAGCGACGCGGACATCGAGGCATTGACCGACCGCACCCTGCCGCAAAAAAGACTTCTCGATATTGCGCCGCGCGACATCTCGCGCAGTGATTTGCAGCAATTGTTCAAAGATTCGATGCGTTACTGGTAAGCAACATAGGCTGGAGAACCGAAATGACAGTTAAGTTATACGCCATGACCTGCGGCTGGATTAGCACCGACTTCGACTTATTGTTCGCCGGCGCGCCGGGCAAGGTCCGCATTCCGGTTCCGGCCTATCTGATCGACCATCCGAAAGGGAGGGTGTTGTTCGATAGCGGCCTCCATCCGGATGTGCAGACGGATGCAGCCGGCCGTGTCGGTGCGGAGATGGCCAAAACATTTGAGGTCGAATTTCGCCCCGGCGAAGAAATCTCAACGCGTCTGGAAACACTCGATATCGCCGCCGAATCGATCGATTATCTGGTCAACTCACACCTTCATTGGGACCATACGGGCGGCAATGAATTGATCCCCAATGCCAAGATTATTATCCAGAAAAAGGAATGGGAGGCCGGGCATGTGCCGGAGCTGATCCAGCAAAACGTCTTCCTCCCAGCGGATTATGACCACGGCCACCAGGTCCAACAGATCGAAGGCGAATATGATCTGTTTGGTGATGGGACGGTGGTGACAATTCCGACATACGGCCACACACCGGGGCACCAATCGCTGAAAGTCAAACTGGCATCCGGCGATATCATCCTGGCTGCCGACGCCTGTTATTTCCGCAAAACCCTTGAGCAGATGCATCTGCCTAATATTGTTTTCGACAAAGAACAGATGCTCGATTCTCTCAAGACACTGCGCCGCCTTCAATCTGCCGGTGCACGAATTTCCTACGGCCATGACCCGGAGTTTTGGCAGCAAATCCCACAGGCGCCCTTGCAATTGACCTAGAGCAAATTCACACGATTAAATTGAACCGCGAAGCGGTTCCATTAAATCGTGATTCGATCTAGCAGGCTGCTGAGGCCCGGCCACTCCTACAAATCGAGCGCGTCGCGGATGGCCTTGGCCAATACCGGTTTACCAAACGGCTTTTGAATATAGATGTAATCGAGGCCATCAACGCCCTCGGCGTCGAAGGCACGTTGGGTATAGCCCGACATGAATACCATTTTGACCTGAGGTTGTAGGGCGCGCACTTCAACGGCAAGCTCAACGCCATTCATCTTGCCGGGCAGAACAATATCGCTCAGCAGGAGGTCGATTTTTTCGCTTTCCGGCAACAGCGCCAGGGCTGACTTCGCGTCCGCCGCCTCGACAATTTCATAACCCAACTTTAACAACAGAGCGACCGCCAATGTGCGTACATCCGGGTCGTCCTCCACCACCAGAATCGTCTCTCCCTTGGCCTGCGGGACGGCCACAGATGATTGCACCGAGAGCGCGGGGGCGGCCTCGGATGTGGCGCGCGGCAAATAAATCTTAACTGCCGTGCCCAGGCCTTCTTTGCTATTTATCGTTGCGTGGCCGCCGGACTGTTGGGCAAATCCGTAGACCATGCTGAGCCCAAGGCCGGAGCCCTTGCCCACCCCCTTGGTGGTGTAGAATGGCTCGAAGACATGTGCGAGAACATCCTTGGGAATACCCTCACCACTGTCAGAGACCGTCAACACCACATAATCGCCCGAAGCCACACCCGCCGGCAAATTGGCATATTCACCGCCGAGTTCAATATTTTCCGATTCGATCGTGAGCCTGCCACCGCCCGGCATGGCATCGCGCGCGTTGATCGCCAAATTCAATATGGCGTTCTCCAACTGCGACGGATCGGTTTCACAGGGCCAAAGATCGTCCGGCTGGGACGTGACAATTTCGATAGTGGCGCCCAAGGTGCGCTCCAATATCTCGATCATGCCCAAGACCAGCTTGCCCGCATCTATGGCATCGGGTTGCAACCTTTGTGTCCGGGAAAATGCCAACAGCCGTTGGGTCAAATCGGCGCCACGTTCAACCGCTTCGAGGGCGCGGCGTATCAAGTCATTCCTGCCCCTTGCCGCACCGCCGCTGTCTTCAAGTAAATGGAGGCTGCCGGAAATGACGGTAAGCAAATTGTTGAAATCATGCGCCACGCCGCCGGTCAACTGGCCCACGGCCTCCATTTTTTGCGACTGTAGAAGCTGCGCTTCGATTTCCCGCCGGCGGGTAATATCTTCGACCACCGCGATATCGCCAATGATCTCACCCTCGGCGTTCATCAGACGCGCCGCGTTCACATTCGCCCAGATAACCGACCCATCCTTATGAAGATACCGTTTGTTTTGCTGATAGGAATCGACGCCGCCGGACAGCAATTCCGCATGCCTTTTCCCCGTTTCCGCGTGATCCTCTTCATAGGTTAAATCGAAAAATGTCTTGTTGGATAATTCTTCAGCGCTCCACCCCATCATCGCCTGATAGGCGCCATTACTTTGAATGAAGCTGCCATCCAATGCCGTAATCGCGATACCGACAGCCTCCGTTTCAAATATACCGCGCAACATTTCCTCTCCGGCACGCAACGCTTCTTCAATCGCCTTGCGTTCGGTGATGTCGGTAACCAGGGCAAAATATCCGCCAACAATATTTTCCGAATCAAAATCCGGAATGAGGGTCGCGTGAATGACCCGTTTCTTTTCCCCGGGGTATGTCAGGGTTCGCTCATAGCTGACCTGCTCGCCGGCCACGACACGCTCGATATAATCGCTGATTCTGCTGTAGTTCTCCGCACCGATAACATCCTCCACCGTCCGCCCCAGGACATCGGCGAGCGATACTTGAAACCATTCCTCAAAGGCGCGATTAACGGAGCGGTAGCGCTTGTCCGCATCCAAATAGGCAATCAAAGCCGGCAAACTGTTCATCAGCAGACGCTGCTGCGCTGCGCTTTTCGTGAGCGCCTCTTCGGCCAATTTTCGCTCGGTAATGTTCTGAACCGTACCCCGGCGCTTGTCCAATTCACTGCCGCCATCCTGAACCAGCACGTTTTCTTGAACCACCCAACGAATCTCCCCGTTGGCCAGAACAATACGGTGCTCAAAACTGAATTGCCTGCCGGCGCTGTATCCTTCCTCGATCAAACTGCGAATTCGTTCCTTGTCATCCGGATGTACGAATTCGTAAAACCCCTCGACCGATGGTTTGAAATCAGCCGATGTGGTGCCGAATATTCGATAAATTTCAGCCGACCACACAAGTTCTTCCGTCCCCATGTCGAACTGCCAATCCCCGACCTGCGCGGTGCGCTGCGCTTGCTCGAGACGGGATTCGCTCGCGCGTAGCGCTTTCTCAGCGCCGCGCTGTGGCCTTCTCTTGGTCTCATTTTCGAGTTCCGCAATGCGGTGGCGCAGCTTGTCCAGCTCGGCGATCAATTGGTCTTTATCAAGCGCGCCGAGGCACCCTCCCGCGATTTCGCGATTACGCATTCGTTAGGACCTATAATTCATTTTTCAATCAGCGATTGGACAATGACCGCACAATTTCCTAACCACCATTATATACATAAGAAATTTAGCCTTAAAGCCAGCTCACTTCTAAATCGCCCCCGGCAAAAACCTTAGGCGCCTAACGCCTTTCGAATGGTATTTAAGAGAACCGGCTTACCGAACGGCTTTTGAATAAAATGAAAATCCAACCTGCTCATTCTTTCGTTTTCAAAGGCGCTTTCCGCATGTCCCGACATGAGAACAATTTTGATACCCGGTCGCTCGGCACGCATTTTCACCGCCAGGCTGGCGCCATTCATTCCGCCGGGTAAGACCACATCAGAGAGCAAAAGATCGATCCTTCCGCTATGGCGTAGCACAGCCAGAGCCGCCTCGGCGTCCGGCGCCTCGACAACCTGATAGTCCGCCTTTGACAACAGCGCCACAGCGAGCGTGCGGACATCCGGATTATCCTCAACGACCAATATGGTTTCGCCCGTGGCCAACGCCATATCGCCCACCGATTTATCGTCCACCGATGGCGCGTCTGTGGCGACGGCGCGCGGCAGATATAGGCGGACGCATGTTCCCGCACCTTCATCGCTTTCAATATCCGCATGGCCGCCCGACTGCCGCGCAAAACCATAAACCATGCTAAGCCCGAGGCCGGATCCTTTGCCCACTTCCTTGGTCGTATAGAAGGGTTCGAATACGTGCTTTAAAACATCTTCCGGCATGCCGAGGCCGCTGTCGGAGACGGAGAGAACAACATATTTCCCTTGCTTGGTATCAGCCGGCGCGGGGCTATGCTCATCGCCAAATTCAACATTCTCGATATCAAAAGCGAGAGAGCCGCCTTCCGGCATGGCATCCCGGGCGTTGATCGCCAAATTCAGAATCGCGTTTTCCAATTGCGATGGGTCGACTTCACACAGCCATAATGCATCGGGCTGAGATGTAACGATCTCGATATTCGCACCTAGGGTACGTTGCAGAATTTCAATCATGCCGGATACCAGCTCAGCCACATCGGTGGCGTTCGGCCGGAGCGTTTGGGTGCGGGAGAAGGCCAACAGACGCTGGGTCAAATCAGCGCCGCGCTCCACCGCCCGTAAGGCGCGCTCGATCAGTTGATCGCCTGCCGCGTCCGCTCCGGTATGGCCTTCGAGCAAATGAAGACTGCCGGAGATCACGGTTAGAAGATTATTGAAGTCATGCGCAACACCGCCGGTCAACTGACCGACCACTTCCATTTTCTGGGATTGGATAAGTTGCGCCTCGACCTCTTTACGCCGGGTAATATCTTCGACGATCGCAATATCGCCGATGGTTTCGCCCTCTGCATTACATTTGCGGGCGGAGTTTACGCTCACCCAGACGATCGAACCGTCTTTATGGATATAGCGCTTTTTAATCTGATAGGAATATCCGTCGCCGGCCAAAAAATTATCGAATGTGATGGCTTCGCCGACATGGTCATCGGGGTGCGTGACGTCCCAAAATGTCATGGACTTCAGCTCCTCGGCACTCCTGCCCAACATGGTCTGATAGGCGTGGTTGAACTGCAAAAAACGGCCTTCCCGATCAACGACCACAATGCCAACGGCGGCCGTATCGAAGATTCCGCCCAGCATCTGCTCGCGGTCACGCAACGCTTCCTCTATTTCCTTACGCTGGGTGACATCACGGCCAAATGCCTGAATCTCGCTGACATGGCCCAAATCATCGACAAACGCTCGGTCGGTCCACTCCTGCCACACGACAGTGCCGTCGGGCATGACGGCACGATTTTCAATGCTGTCGAACGGCTTGTCCGCCCCGAGTTTCGCAATATAGCGCCGCACCCGGGCTTGCTCCCCTTCTGGTACGAAATCGAAAATATTCATGCCCGCCATCTCGTCGGGCCTCATACTGTGCTGCGCGGCATAAGCCGCGTTGACAAAGGTCAACGTACCGTCCGGTTTATAGCGTGAGACAAATTCCGGTTGATCCTCAATAAGGCTGCGGTAGCGCTCTTCGCTTTCGCGTAACTCGCGCTCCGCACGATTACGGTCCGTAATGTCGGTGATCAAGACGTAATATCCACGCACTTCGCGTTCGGGGCCAAAATCCGGCACCAGGGAAGCGCGGATATCGCGCGCTCGCCCCTGAGCGTAGGTGATGGTTCGGTCATAACTGATATGCTCGCCGGCAAGCGCACGTTCAACATCATGGCGAATTTTTTCGTAATTTTCAGCGCCGACAACTTCCTCCAGCGTTTTCCCGACAACAGACGAGAACGACACCTGGTACCATTCTTCGAAAACGCGATTGGCGGCGCGGTAGCGTTGCTCCGCATCTATATAGGCGATCAATGCCGGCAAACTGTCCATCAGCAGGCGCTGCTGCGCTTCGCTATTCTTGAGCGCCTGCTCGGCCAGTTTGCGTTCGGTGATGTGCTGAATGGTGCCCCGGCGCCTTCCTGACAGGCCCCCGGCTTCACCCCCATCTGGAGAATTTACCTGATGCACCCAGCGGACTTCACCGCTTGCCAGAACGATCCGGTGCTCGTAATCAACATAATCACCGCTACGATGCGCCTCTCCAATTTGCGCTTGAATTTGCTCCAGATCATCTGGATGAACAAAATTGAGGAATCCTTCGTTGGTCACTTGAAACGCATCGGGTGTGGTTCCGAATATGCGATAAACTTCGGCCGACCAAATAAGTTCACCCGTCGCCATGTTAAATTCCCAACTGCCAACTTGGGCTGTCCGCTGTGCTTCTTCATAGCGGGCTTCGCTCGCGCGTAAGGCCGCATCGGCGTTGACCCGATCTGTAATGTCGACGTCCGAGCCAACCATCCGGATGGGCGTTCCATCTTCGCTGCGGATCGCCTGGCCGGTCGAGCGAATCCAGCGAATATTTCTATCCGGCATGCGAAAGCGAAACGTCACATGGTAGGGGGTGCTATTCAGCAGATGATCGCTGAGAGCATGACAAACGACGAGCCGATCTTCGGGATAGATATCCTGGAGCAGAGGGTCGTTTATATCTTCGCCATTAAAGTCTGAAATAGTCTCTTCCGCCGACTCGCCAAAAAGAATTCGCATCGGCACGGACTGCCAGATTTTCTTGGCCGAAATATCCCAATCCCAAACACCCTCCTGGATCGAGTGCAAGGCCAATTCATAGCGCTCAACTTTTGTAATATGGTCATCAATAGGCCGCGCACGTGATTCATCCGTGCCGGCAGCGCCTGATTCATACTTATCCTCAAGCTCCCGGACACGCTGCTCCAGCGCCGCAATTTTCTGCCTAGATGATGTGTCCACCAAGCCGAAAAACCTTCTCAATTCACGTAAAACCTGGAAGTGCCTTAGCCAATTTATTGCCGCGAATGCCCGTACGGGCACACGTTAACATTCTTAAAATTAACCAAGAATTAACAAACTGCTTGAGATCCTCAGTTCGAGCGGCCGTGATAAACCCGGTCAAGCGCGGTAATAAATTCGTCGCTAACTTTTGCAGCAACTTCCAAGCCTTCTTTGCGCCGCGCGAGTTCCATGGCTTCCAGTGTGAGGGGGCCAATGAGGCCATCCACGGCGCCATCATAATATCCGAGCGCAACGAGCAAACGTTGTGCGGTTACGGTTCGATGTCCCAAGGCTTGTGTCGTGACGGGCAGAGGAATTCTCCGTTTCGCGCCCAGTTTTGACGCCGATTTCAGGGCCGCATTGTGGCTATCGACCGCCGCCTGCACGGTCGCCAACTCATCGCCGACGAGCTGCGCCGCCAGATCGCGGCTGTTGTTGCTGGCACGCAACGCCAGCACCTTGTCGGGCCCGCCGGCGGCAAGCAGGAACCACTGCGTCGCCTCGATAAAATTACGCGCCACGCCCAAGCCGTTGGCGAGCAGCAAACCGAGGCTGTTCTGTGCCGTTTGCTCGCCCTGCCCGGCTGCCGACCGGTACCAGCGCGCCGCTTCTTTAAAGTCGCGCGCCACGCCGTGGCCGAGGTGATACATGATGGCAAGGTTGGTCTGGCCGATGGCGAGGCCGCGCTTCGCCGCCCGGGCATACCACTCGATCGCGAGCGCATAATTCTGCGCCACGCCGAGCCCCTTTTCATAGAGATTTCCAATATTGTTTTCCGCCATGGCATTGCCGCCGCGCGCCGCCTCGCGGTACCAGGCGAGGGCAACAGCGTGATCCTTCGGCGCGCCGAGCCCTTCATCATAAAGGGTCGCCAAATTGTATTTTGCTTCCGCCACGCCCTGGGCTGCCGCCTTTTCATACCAAACGGCCGCAGTGGCATAATTCTGCGTCACCCCAGCACCCCAGTCATAGGCCACGCCGAGCTCGAATTGCGCATGGGCGGAGCCACGATGCGCAGCCGAACGCAGGCGGCGCAGCGCCTGCTCGCTATCCGCCACGCCAACCTCGCCGCGCCTCAGAATATGCGCCAGAACCAGTTCCGCCGGCCCGACATTGCGCGCCGCCGCCTTGTCGTACCAAAGTGCTGCCTTCTCGACATTGCGCTCGACGCCGAGACCATTGTCATAGAGCGCGGCAATATTGAATTGCGCATCGACATCGCCGTGATTGGCCAGCACAAGCCACATTTTATGCGCTGCTTTAAATTCGCCGCGCTCATAGGCGGCGAAGGCGGCGAAGAAATCCGGCAGCGCCGTCTCTTGCGCCTTGAGCGCCAACGAGCCGGCCAGACAGCCGAGCAAAACCGCCACCTGCACCAACCCGGCCAAGCGCAGAGCGCCGGTCAAGCCACCTAATCTTTGCTGATTCCACATTATTTGCAGTATGGCGCACGTGGATACTGGCGCAAGTCGCTCAGGACAGATAAGTTCGCCGCGAATTCTGAATTTAATCCTTTGACCGAGGCAAAAATAATGACCGGCAGGCCGCTTCTCTTCGATCCCCTTCAAATAAAAGATATCGAGCTGCCCAACCGGGTGGTGCTCTCGCCGATGTGCCAATACAGCGCCATCGATGGCATGATGAACGATCATCACTTTGTCCATTACAGCCAGTTCGCCATGGGCGGCACCGGCCTGATCATCGTCGAGGCAACCGGTGTCGAGGCGCGCGGGCGCATTACCCATGGCTGCGTCGGCATTTGGGACGATGGCCAGATCGACGCCCATAAGCGGGTGGTGGAATTGATTAAAGCGAACGGCGCCGTTGCCGCCTTGCAGATCGCCCATGCCGGGCGCAAAGCGAGTTGCCAGCGCCCGTGGGAGGGTGACGGCCCGCTCGAAGAAAAGGATTTCGCCCGCGGCGATCTCGCCTGGGAAGTGGTTGCGCCGAGCGCCGTACCGTTTGCCGATGGCTGGCTGATGCCGCGCGAGCTTTCCACCGCCGATATCGCCGACATCATCGACAATTGGGTGGCGGCGACCAAGCGCGCGATTCAGGCCGGCTATGACGTGCTCGAAATTCACAGCGCACACGGCTATCTCAGCCACTCCTTCCTCTCGCCCTTAAGCAACCGGCGCGGCGATAAATATGGCGGCAGCCTGGAAAACCGCATGCGTTTCACGCTTGAGGTGGCCGAGGCGGTGCGCCCGGTCTGGCCCGACAACAAGCCGCTCTTCACCCGCATTTCCTGCGTCGACGGCATCAAGGGCGGACGTGAAATCGAAGAGAGCGTGGCACTGGCCAAAGAACTGAAGGCGCGCGGCGTCGATGTGATCGATTGTTCCGCCGGTGGCATTGCCGGCGAGGGTGAGAACACCATGGCGCCGCCGACACCGGGTTATCAGGTCGGCTATGCGGCGCAGATCCGGCGCGAAGCCGATATCATGACGCAAGCGGTCGGCATGGTACTGAGCGCAAGCCAGGCCGAAACCATCCTCACCTCGGGCGCCGCCGATCTGGTTTCGCTGGCGCGCGAATCATTACGTAACCCCTATTGGGCGCACCATGCCGCCGAAGCGCTCGGCGCCGATCCGGGCTATAACGCCTGGCCGGTGCAATATGGCCACTGGCTCGGCAACCGCGCCAAGAGCATGTATAGCGGCCGCACGGCCGCAGCGGATTAACAGCGGATTAACAGCAGGAAAATCAACAAGATGCGGTTGGAAAACAAAATAGCATTGATCACCGGCGCCGGATCGGTTGGCCCCGGCTGGGGCAACGGCAAGGCAACGGCGGTCGCTTTCGCGCGCGAGGGCGCCAGTATTTTCGCCGCCGATTTGGTGCCGGAAGCGGCGACCATAACACAGGATATCATCGCCTCCGAAGGCGGCGTGTGCGAAACCCACACCTGCGACGTGACGGTCACGGCTGAGGTTGAAGGCATGATCGAAGCCTGCGTCGCGCATTTCGGACGGATCGATATTCTCGTCAACAATGTCGGCGGCTCGGTGCCGGGCGGCCCGGTCGAGCTAAGCGAGGAAGCGTGGCGCGGCCAGCTCGATTTCAACCTCACCTCGGCCTTTCTCGCCTGCAAATACGCTTTGCCGCATATGGAGCGCCAGGGCAGCGGCGCAATCGTCAATATTTCATCGATTGCCGGCCTGCGTCATATCGGCAACGACCATGTCGGCTACGCCGCCGCCAAGGCCGGGCTGGTTCAGTTCGGTAAGGCCTTGGCGGTCAAATATGCGCCGCTCGGCATCCGCTGCAATTCAATCTCACCCGGCCTGATGCACACCCCCCTGGTCGAGGTGCGCCTGGCCGGACAATATGGCGCCGGCGATGCGGCCAAGCTGATCGAAAAGCGCAACAAGCAGGTGCCGATGGGCCGTATGGGCGAAGGCTGGGACGTCGCCTACGCCGCGCTCTACCTCGCCTCGGACGAGGCCAAATATGTCACCGCCGCCGATATCGTCGTTGATGGCGGCCTGATCGCGGCGACACACGGCGGTCAATAAATGGCCAATCTTGCGCCGGGTTCCGGCGGCGGAAAGGCGCGGTCGATGGCGGCGAGATCATCCGCGCTTAGCTCAAGATCGCGCGCGGCGGCGACGGCGTGGACATGGGCCGGCGCGGTTGCCTTGGGGATCGAGATCATACCGGGGAAGCGCAGCGTCCAGGCCACCGCCACGGTTGCGGTCGAGACCTGGTGACGGTCGGCGATCTGCTCCAATACGGCGTCCTGCAACAGGCTGCCCTGATCGAGCGGCGAATAGGCCATCAACGCCACATTCGCTTTGGCGCACCACGGCAGAAGCTCGGCCTCAATCGCGCGCTGCGCCGGATTGTAGAGTATCTGATTGACGCAGATCGCATCGCCGAGCGGCGCGGCCATGACATCGGCCATTTCCGCGGTATCGAAATTACTGACGCCGTAATGGCGGATCTTGCCCTGACCGACCAGGCGCTCGAACGCCTCCAATGTTTCGGCGACGGGATAGGAGCCCGGCCAATGCAGCAGGTAGAGATCGATATAATCGCATTTTAGGTGTTTGAGGCTGCGCTCGGCCGCCTTGATCGTGCCTTTTCGCGACGCGTTGCTGGGCAGCACCTTGGAGACAAGATAGACCTCGTCGCGCCGCCCACGTATCGCTTCGCCGACGACCTGCTCAGCGCCGCCGCTGCCATACATCTCCGCCGTGTCGATCAGGCCGAGGCCGAGATCGAGGCCGAGCTGCAACGCCGCCACCTCTTCCTTGCGGCGATTTTTCTTCTCACCCATCTTCCAGGTGCCGAGGCCGATCGCCGGCACCATCACCCCACCACGCGCACTGATCTGCGCGCTGGTCATATGTTGTTTTGTCGCACCCATCTCTGCCTCCTCGCGATGCCAAGCGCAATCATGCTACACAATATTGCAGAGAAAATACCGAGGACGGGAAATATGGCGAAAGCTTATGTGGTCGGCACGTGCGACACCAAGGGCGCCGAGCTGCGCTATATCAAAGAGCTGATCGAGGCCGCCGGAACCAAGACCTGTCTGGTCGATTTCGGCACCAGCGGCAGCGATGCCGGTGCGGTCGATGTCAGCGCGGCGGAAGTCGCGTCGCATCATCCGAACGGCGCCGGCGCAGTGTTGGTGGGTGACGACCGTGGCCGCGCTGTGACCGCCATGGCCGACGCCTTCGCCCATTTTATCCGCACGCGCAGCGATATCGGCGGCATGATCGGCGCCGGCGGCAGCGGCAATACCGTGCTCGCCGCCACCGGCATGCGCGAACTGCCCTTGGGCGTACCTAAAATACTGGTCTCCACCGTGGCCTCGGGCGATGTCGCGCCCTATGTCGGGCCGAACGATATCGCCATGGTCTATTCCGTCGCCGATGTCGCCGGGCTCAACCGCATCACCCGCGCGGTGCTCGGCAATGCGGCGCACGCCCTGGCCGGCATGATGAAAGGCAGCGTGCCCGATGCCGCTGAGGAAAAACCCGCCATCGGCCTGACCATGTTCGGCGTCACCACGGATTGCGTCGACCAGGTGCGGACGCATCTCGAAGCCGACTATGACTGCCTCGTCTTTCACGCCACCGGCACCGGTGGGCAATCGATGGAGAAGCTTGCCGCCTCCGGCTTTGTCGAGGGCTGCATCGATGCCACCACGACGGAAGTTTGCGACCATCTGATGGGCGGCGTGTTCAGCGCCGGCGAAAGCCGTTTCGATGCCCTGGCGGCGGCGGGCCTGCCCTATGTCGGCTCGTGCGGCGCGCTCGATATGGTCAATTTCGGCGCCAAGGAAACGATTCCTGAGAAATACCGCAAACGGAATATCTATATCCACAATCCGCAAGTCAGCCTGATGCGCACCACGCCGGAAGAAAACACCGCCATGGGCAAATGGATCGGCGCCAAGCTCAACAAATTCACCGGGCCGGTGCGCTTTCTCATTCCGGAGAAAGGCGTCTCGCTGATCGATGCGCCGGACATGCCGTTCTTCGATCCGGATGCCGATGCGGCGCTGTTTGAGGCGCTGGAAAAAACCGTGATCGAAAGCGGGACGCGCAAGCTGGTGCGCTGCCCGAACCATGTCAATGATGCCGAATTCGCCGCCGCCCTGGTCGCGGCATGGCGCGAAATCACGCCTTAGCAAAGCGTGAAGTCGCGACCTAGCAACAAGAGGGAAGCAAAAATGCCCAAATTCGAACGCACAGCCCTGCTGCAAAAATACCGCGCCATGGTCGCGGCACGCGAGCCAATTGTCGGCGGCGGCGCCGGCACCGGGCTTTCGGCCAAATGCGAAGAAGCCGGCGGCATCGATATCATCGCCATCTATAATTCCGGGCGCTACCGCATGGCCGGGCGCGGCTCGCTCGCCGGGCTGCTCGCCTATGGCAATGCCAACGAGATCGTCAAGGAAATGGCCGCCGAAGTGCTGCCCGTGGTCAGCCACACGCCGGTGATCGCCGGCGTCAACGGCACCGACCCGTTCGTCGTCATGGAAAATTTTCTTGCCGAACTGAAAGCGATGGGCTTCGCCGGGGTGCAGAACTTCCCCACCGTCGGCCTGATCGACGGCGTGTTCCGCGCCAATCTGGAAGAGACCGGCATGGGCTATGATCTCGAAGTGGAGATGATCCGCACAGCCAATCAGCTCGACATGCTGACCACGCCCTATGTCTTCAACGCCGAGGATGCACGCGCCATGGCGGCGGCGGGCGCGGATTTGATCGTCTGCCATATGGGCCTGACGACAAGCGGCGCCATCGGCGCACAAACCGCCAAATCCCTCGACGACTGCGTTGCCCTGATCGATGATTGGGCCGCCGCCGCTCTGGCGGTGAAGGATGACGCCATCATCCTCTGCCATGGCGGGCCGATCGCAGCGCCCGAGGACGCCGCGATTGTTTTACAGAACTGCAAACATGTGAACGGCTTCTACGGCGCCAGCAGCATGGAACGCCTGCCGACCGAAATCGCGCTCACCGAACAAACGCGAAAATTCAAAGCGCTTTCGTTTTAATCGGCGCCGTCGTCAAAGGTGAGGGCGGCGCGCAGTGCCTTGGCGCGCAGCGGCTTGAGCAGTTTGGTAACGGATTTCATGCCCTTGGCGACGCTCTGGCTGGCAATCAAATCCGCATAAAGCGGTGCATAGCCGGTCACGACCACAACATGCCCATCGAATTCCTGCTCGGCCAGCCAACCCGCCAGCTCAACCCCATCCATGCCGGGCATGACGACATCCATCACCACCACCGAAGGTTTCTCGGCCTTGAATGCCTTGATAAATTCTCGCCCGTTCGTCGTGACGCGGGTCTTGTAATCGAGCCCTTCCGCGACCTCCGCTACAAAGGTACCAAAACCTTCCTCGTCATCCACCACCAAGAGCGTGTTGTTCATACTTCCCGCTGCCATTCTAGATTAGCCGGCTTCCAGCAAAGCCGAAATCCGGCGCGCCAGTTCGGCCTTTCGATAGGGCTTGGTCAAGAGCTCGGCGCCGCCTTCCTCGGGCAGACTATAGCGCGGCAGGGCGCCCGCTGTATAACCGGAAGAGAACAGAATTTTCAGCCCCTTGCGGCGCCGGCTGGCTTCGCGCCAGAGTTCAACACCATTGACGCCGCCCGGCAGCACAATATCTGAGAATAAAAGCTCAACTCCCGGATTCTCCTCCAACAGATTGAGCGCTTCTGCCGCGTCAGCGGCCGAACAAACGCGATAACCCAGCTCA
>JABIXB010000129.1 GCA_018666805.1 Rhodospirillaceae bacterium
AAGCCAGGATGATGCCCTGGCGCCGCTCGCGGATGCACTACAGCAACGCTTTGACAGCGTGCGCGAGGTCACTGCCGGTCTGCTGGATGAGATGGCGGCGGGTGCAAGTGGCGCGGCACTGGCCAACGCATCGCTTTATCTCGAAGCATTCGGCCATACGGTTATCGCCTGGATGTGGCTGCGCCAGGCGGTTGTTGCATTGCGCCTCAGCTCCGGCGCGGAGAAAGCGGATGGCTATCTCTCCGGCAAGATTCAAGCATGCCGCTACTTCTTCGCCTATGAATTGCCGCGTGTCGATCAGCTCGCGGCTGTCCTCCGGCACGGCGATCAGACCTGCGCCGAGATGCCGGACAATTGGTTTTGACTTTTACCTGGAAAGAGAATGGCAATGAAGATCGATAAAGTAGGCGTCGTCGGCGCCGGCATGATGGGCTCTGAAATCGCTCTGGTGATGGCCTTGGCCGGCAAGGCCGTGCGTTTGACCGACCGCGATGGGGGCTTGCTCGACAAGGCCATGGCCAAGCTTGGCAAGGTGCTCGACAAGGGCATCGAGCGCGGCTTCTACCAGCCCGAGGACAAAGAGCGCGCACTTGCCAACCTAACACCGACCTCGGACATCAAGGATTTTTCCGACAGCGATATGGTGATCGAGGCGGTGTTCGAGGATGAAGAGGTCAAGGCGGAGATCTTTCGCCAGCTCGATAGCATCGTGCCGGCGGATTGCATTCTCTCGAGCAATACGTCGAGCATTTCGATTACGGTTCTTTCGTCTTACGTCTCGGAAGCGCGGCGGGCGAAGTTCCTCGGTACGCATTTTTTCTCGCCGGTCTCGCGCATGGCATTGGTCGAAGTGATTGCGGCGCTCGATACCGCGCCCGAGACAATCGATGTGGTGATGGCGCTGGCCGAGGAAGCCGGCAAGACGCCGGTCAAGGTCAAGGATGTGGTTGGTTTTGCCGTTAACCGGCTGATCCATACCTTTTGGATCGAGGCGACGCGCCTGGTCGAGGAGGGTGTCGCCACGCCCGAGGATATCGATACCGCCTGCAAGCTCGGCATGGGCCTGCCGATCGGCCCGTTCCGCCTGATGGATGCGGTGACCAACAATCTCACCCTCGATGTGCAGGAGATTCTGCATGAAGCCTATGGGCCGCGCTTCATGCCGCGCCCGCTCCTCAAGCAAATGGTCAAGGCCGGCTATAATGGCCGGCGCGACGGCAAGGGCTGGTATCGTTACGACGATAAGGCGGGCTAGCTATGCAGCAGCCGGAATTCCGCCATCTGCTAACGCTGACGGCCCATCTCGACGCGCCGCAAATGGTGGCGCATACGCCGGTTGGCGGGCGCAAGATCGTCTTGGTCACGGGTGGTACATTCGAAGGCGAGCGGCTCAGCGGCAAGGTCCTGCCGGGCGGCGGCGATTGGGCGCTGACCCGGGGCGACGGCTCGCTCGTCTTGGATGTGCGGCTCACGCTTGAAGCCGGGAACGGCGATTTGATCTATATGACCTATCGCGGCGTTCGCCACGGCCCGGACGAAGTGATGAAGCGGCTGTCGGCGGGTGAGGTGGTGAACCCAAGCGAATATTATTTCCGTATCGCACCGCTGTTTGAAACCGCATCCGAGCGCTATGGCTGGCTCAACCGCATCGTTTGCGTCGGTAGCGGCGAGCGCCTCAAGCAAGGGCCGCGCTACACGGTCTTCGAGATGCTTTAATTTGTTTGCAAACGAACTGGAATGTTGGCCAATTTTGTCGGACAATCCGGTGCGGAATATTTGGCCTGAACGGCGGAAGGAAGTTGAACATGCGAGCGGCAGTATTTCATGAAGTGGGCACGCCCCTGGCGATTGAAGAGGTTGCCAAGCCGGAGCTGCGCCCGGGCGACGTGATGATCAAGATCGAATATTGCGGCATTTGCGGCTCGGACCTGCACGCCACGCAGGCCGGCGACCTTGTCGTGCCGGACGGCATGATCCTCGGCCATGAATTTACCGGCGAGATCGTCGAAATCGGCGCCGAGGCCGGCGATCAATGGCAGCTTGGCCAACAGGTCACCGCCGTACCGGTCAATGCCTGCGACGATTGCGGCCGGCAATGCAAATATAACAGGGGCATACATTGCGCCAATAATCTGATCACCGGCTTTGGCGCGCCGGGCGCCTACGCCGAATATATCCGCGTCGATTCCGGCAATGTGCTGGCCTTGCCCGACGGCCTGGGCCTGCGCGAAGGCGCGGCGGCGGAGCCGCTGGCGGTCGGCCATCATGTCATCGACAAAGCCAACATGCGTCCCGGCACCAATGTGCTGATCATCGGCGCCGGGCCGATCGGCCTTTCCTGCGCCGCCTTTGCCCGCCATTGCGGCGCGCGCCATGTGGTGGTGAGCGAGATATCCGAGAGCCGGCGCACGCGGGCCGAACAGATGGGCGCCACCGCAACCCTCGATCCCGGCGCTTGCGAAGTGGCTGAGGCCTATGCGGCGCTCGCCGGCGGCCCGCCCGATCTGGTGATCGAATGTGTCGGCGTGCCGGGCATGCTCGGCATGTGTCTCGATCTGGTGAAGTTTCAGGGCAAGGTGATGGTGTGTGGCGTTTGCACCCAGGCCGAAACTTTCGTGCCGCTCGCCGCCTTGGCTAAGGAGGCCTGTCTGCAATGGGCGCTCGGCTATGAGAAGCGCGACTTCGAGGTCGTGCTCGACCTGCTCGCCGAGGGGCGTATCGACCCGCAGCCGATGATCACCCATGTCATTGGCTTCGAGGATTTGTCGAAACGCTTCGAGGATCTGCGCACGCCGAGCGATGAATGCAAGATTCTGCTGCGTCCGCAGTCAGACGCCTAGAAAAATAACCTATAGGGAGAGAAAAATGGCTGGACGGGTGGACGGCAAAATCACTGTAATCGCCGGTGCGGGAACCGGCGTCGGGCGCGCCTGCATGACCATCTTCGCGGCTGAAGGCGCGACCGTGGTCGGCAGCGCGCGCACGCAGGAAAATCTCGATGAATCGCTGCGCCTGGCGAAACAAGCGGGCGGCGACGGTTTCGTAATGGCGGCGGACTTATCCAAGCCCGAAGCCGCCGATGACCTGATCAAGGCGGTGATGGATAAATATGGCCGCATCGATATTTTGGTCAACTCGGTCGGCGTCGGCTAT
>JABIXB010000130.1 GCA_018666805.1 Rhodospirillaceae bacterium
CGAGACCGACAGCGCATCTACAAAATATGGAGTAATCGGGAAATTTGCTCGGATGAATGATCCTAACTGAACGCGCGGCGCTGGTGAATCAAGCATGGTTGCGGGGGCACGCAACCACCTATACCGAACAAATTTTCTATGGAACAGGTGCTCACTTGACCGCCTAGGCGTCGTTCCCTGCCCTCCTAGACTGGTCATTCACGATGAGACTTCTGCCTCTCGATGCCAAAGCCGATTAACATGACGGCGCTATCCAACCTCTCTTGCTGAACCGTAATGACGGCAATCTGTTCAGCCGTTCGACGCGGCGGCGTAAGCAGTGGCGGAACGCTCGGGGGCGGTCCCGGTGCCGGGGATATCGCCGGCGCGATCCGTCAAGAACGCGTGCACCCGTGCCGCCGTTTCGGTGGCCGAAGTAACGCAGGACGCCACCGAAAGACCGGTGAGATAGTTGCCGGTGAGGAAGAGGCCTGGCCTTCTGCATTCGGCAGCGCGCAAGTTCGCGACTTTGGCGTCATGGCCGAGGCGGTATTGCGGCAGGCCGCGTGGCCATTGGCGGACACGCGCGACAACGGGGTCGCCACGCACGCTTAGGAGATCGCGGAATTCGGCCCTGGCCATGGTGATTAACTCTTCGCTGGGCGCTTGCGCCAGCTGGGGCGCGCGGGCGCCGCCAAGATAGGCGGAAAAGGCAACATGGCCGTCGGGCGCGCGCCCGGCGAACATGGAGGAGGCAAACAGCGCGCCGCTGAGCGTGCGCTGCTCCGCGCTTGGCGCGAGATAGCCGAGGCCGTCCAAAGCGTGCGCCACCTGCTCGCGGCGATAGCCGAGAAAGACGGTGGCGAGCGGCGGTGCGTCGATGGACGCGGCTGCCTCGGCGCCGTCGGCATCGAGGCCATCAAGAAGCGTTGCGGCAACATGCGGCTGGGTAGCGAGAACGACGCAGCGCGCCTGTACCGAACCGGCGCCGCATTCGATGCGATAGCCGGAAGCCATCGGGCGGATGCGGCGCACGGCGACGCCGAGCTTGACCGTCTCGCCAAGCGCTACCCTGAGCGCATCCGGCAAGGTTTGCATGCCGTCCCGCCAGGAATAAAGACGCCGGCCCGGCATCCGCCCGCCGCGGCGCCGTTTGGCGAGCACGGCGCGGCTGACCGAGCCGTAGCGCTGTTCCATTTTCAGGAGCGCCGGAAATACCGCCGGCATGGAGAGCTCTGCCGCCGCACCGGCGAACAGCCCGCCGACCAGGGGGTCGATCACCAGCTCGGCAAATTGCCTGCCAAAGCGGCGTGACCAGAATTCGGCAACACTTTCTTCCGGCCCGCCCGCTTTCGCCGGCACCAGAAACTCGGCCAACATGCGCAGACGCGCACGCGGCGGCAGATAGTCCGATGTCGCGAAGCCGAGCGGATGTGCTCTGATGCGATGTAGGCGTTGGTCGCGCAATAGATAACGGTAGCGCACATCCGGGCTTAGCTCTAAGCGTTGCTTGTCGAGGCCAAGCGTCTGCGCCAGCGCCTGTGCTTCAGGGATGGCGGCGTTGAGCGAGCTTGGCCCATGTTCCATCAGAAAGCCGCCGATGCGCTCCGAAATGGCGTTGCCGCCGGTGCGCACCTGGCGTTCGAGCAATGCCACCCGGTGTCCACGCTGCTGCAACGCGTAAGCCGTGGCCAGGCCCGAGACGCCGCCGCCGATGACCGCCACATCGTAATTCATGCGCCGCCGTCCATGCCCGGCCGCTCAGGTCGTGCGAACTGGCCCGGCGGGCCACCCGCGCCGAAGCGGCGCCTGGCCAGGGCTTGCATATGCTCCGCCGTCACCGTATCAGCGTGCAATTCACGCGCATGATCCTCGGCCCGGCGTTTAACGAAGCGGCGCACAAAGGCGGGCACGCGCTTGAGCCAGATCTCGGCTTCGGGCGTCCAGTTAAGCGCCGCGGCGGGCGCGAGGAGCGGTTCGATCACGGTTGAGCCGCTCGGCTCATAGCTGCACAGGAAATCCTCGCCCATCAGCTCGCCGTCGCGCGCCAGCGGCCGGGCGCGGCAGCCGCCGCAAAGCTTGGCGTATTCGCATTCGCCGCAGCGGCCCTCGAGCGCCGGCGTGCGCAGCTGTTGGAATTGTGCTGCGTCGCGCCACAGGGTGAGAAAATCATCGCTGCGCAGCGAGCCGACTGACTCTTCCATGTATGGACAGGCCGTCAGCTCGCCTTCCGGCGTCACCCGGCAATAGCGCGTTCCGGCAAGACAACCGCCCGCTTCGTAGCCATCGCGCAAGGTCAGCGGCAGGGGCGGCTTCATCTCGAGCGCCATGCGCTTGAAATGCGGTGCGCAGCGCGCCCGCACGACGAGCTGCTGTTCGTCACGCGCCGCCTCGGCGACGCGCCTGAGGACCTTGTCATATACGGCTTGCGAGATATTGGTGACGGATTCGCCGCGCCCGGTGCAAACCATGAAAAAGACATTGAGCACGACCGCGCCGGCGCTCCGCGCAAAGGCGATCATATCGTCCAGTTCAGGCGCATTGTCGTCGGTGACGGAGAAATGAATTTGCACCATCAACCCGGCGCGGCGGCAGATATCGATGCCGGCCATGGTCTCGGCCCAACTGCCGCCGCGGCCGCGAAAATCGTCGTGATAGCCAGGATCGAGCGAATCGAGACTGATCCCGACCGCCTGCACGCCAGCCGCCTGCAAGGCAGTGGCCCGTTCTTCATTGAGCAGGGTGCCGTTGCTGCCGAGCACCGCCATCAGCCCGAGCCCGCTGGCATGGCGCGCAATCTCATAGATGTCCTTGCGCAGCAGCGGCTCGCCGCCGGTAAGCACCACCAAAGTTTCTTCGCTGAGCGCGGCGATCTGATCGAGGATCGCGGTGACCTCGGCCGTGGAAAGTTCGTCTGCGCCACCGCGCCGGCGTGCGCCGGCATCGAGATAGCAGTGGGCGCAGGCGAGATTGCAGCGCCGCGTTAGATTCAGCGCGACCAGAAAGGGCGCTTCAAGCGCACGCGCCATTATGTGGTTAGGCCTCGCCGCCGGGCGCGTTATGGCCACCGGCCTGCATCGCGCCCTGCATTGATTGGCGCGATTCGGATATCGCCGCCTCGGCGATCTCAAGTGTGATCTCACCCGCACCGGCTTCCGCCGCATGGGCTTCGATACGCCGGCGCACGGGATCGCGCACCAACTCAGGCACACGTGCCAGGCGGGCCAAGGCGGCGGCATTCCAGGTGATCTTGGCCAGGGCTTCTTCGCCGAGGAAGGGGCGGATATGCTCGGCCGCCACATCATTGCTGCCGCCGCGCCGCGCACGCTTTTCGGCGCGCAGACGAATACTGGCGGCGTGTGCGGAATCGCCGACCGAATCGAGCAGGTGCCGTGCTGGCCCGGACCAGGTCATTTCCTGTTCGGCTTCCATGCCGCCGCCGCGCGACGGACAGAAGCGCTCGGTAACCTCCGCCATCACTTGCGAAGTAATAACGGTGTGGCCGCTCTCCTGGGCATAGCGCAGGACCGCGATGCGCACCATCTTGCGCGCTGTCTCGGGTACGCGTTGCAAGCTCTCTTCAGCCTCTTCGCTCCACGAGATCGTCTCTTCCGCCACCGCTTCGAGCGGTGGCGCGTAGGTGAGCTGCGAGAACCAAAGGTGACACGGCGCCATGCGCAGGAGATTTTCCGCATTGCCGCCGATATCGAGCGATGGGTCGGCATGAATACCGGTCTTGCCGAGCAGCAACAGGCTGGCGCCCGCGCGTTCGAGATATTGGCTGATGACATGGTAGGGCTTGCCTTCGAGCAGCTCGCAAGTGAGCGCTACGCCCGCTTCCTTGGCGATGGTCTGGGCAACATCCAAGTGCGATTGGTAAATCTTGGCGATGCCGGCGTCGATGATTTCCTCATGCAGTTGCTCCTGATCCTTAAAGCGGAACTCCTGCCCGGCCTCTTCGCTGAGGCCGGCTGAGATTTTGTCAAAAGCGATATAATGGAAATAGGGATCGTAGGCGGCGACCGCGTGCACCGGCGCGCCGAGGTGGCGGGAAAGTTTGAAGGCCGTCATAAGGGCGCCGAAGGCGCGCTGTGAACCGTCGAGCGCAACCACCAGCGGACCGTCGCCAATGGCGCGTTCGGGATCGCGAATGACCAGAGTGTCGATTGCGCTCCGGCGCACCACACGTTCGCACACGGTACCGATGACGCTGCCCGGGATAACACCCAGGCCGACCGCGCCGAGGGCGAGAAAATCATGTTCGCCCGTCTCCGCCGCTTCAACCAAGCGGCGGTAGTTCTTGCCTTCCGGGCTGAGCCGCCGGTAGGCCACTTGAGCCTGGTCGCAGACATCCAGGGCGGCGTCATGATAGCTGTCGCTGATAACGCCAAGCCCGCGTGTAATAAGGCTATCATGAACCTCGCGTTGGTGCTCAAGCTCCTCTTCCTTGCGATAACGCTCGGGCAAGCCGCCTTCCATTTGTTTAAAGCGGCGGTCGTGCAGCCTGGCTGCATAGGCGTGAATTCCGGTGACTGTGCCGTCGTCCGATGCGGCAAGCCGCACCGATTCGGCCAAGGCGCGATTGGCGTGATCTGACGCATCCAGGGCGACAAGCGGGCGCTTGAAAGAAATCGGCGCGGTGCCTGGAGCGGTTTGTTCCTCGGGCGATTGGCGGTTTTGAGACTCGAGTGACATAGCTGACGACATGCGAATTTCCTCCCTCCTCCTCAGTTCGTCAGGATCGTAGAGAGGGTGAAACACCACGTCATTGACATGAGTCAAATGGCGCAACGATGTGTCGCCGGTGACTGATCAATTAAAAGTGAGCGCCCGTTTGACCTACATCAAAGCTGCCGCAATCACTCAACACTAGTTTTGAACGAAACTAAAAACCGGTCGGGTTAACAGGCCGGAGAATCTTACGTGAGACACGTAGCTGTCTCGAGTTGAAATGGGATGACAGGCGAAATGGGAGACAGGATATCCATGAAGATTGCGAAATTTTTCTCGTTCATAGCAATTGCGGCATCCTTGTTGCTTGGTCTCCCAAACCTAACCAACGCTAAAGGTTATAAGGAAATCGAGGTCGCCAATGGCGGCACGATCAGCGGAAAATTCACCTTTGACGGCGCGCTGCCGGTCGATGCGATTGAGCAGATTGCAATCACGAAAAATCCCGATGTTTGTGGCGAAGGCTACCGCGAAATCATCTGGGTTGACGTCAAAGACGGCGCGCTGCGCGGTGCTTTTGCCTTTATCGACAAAATAAAAGAAGGCAAAAAATGGGCCGCGCCCGAGAGCGGCAACTATATGGTGCTGCAAAAGGGCTGCCGCTTCCGCCCTTGGGCGCAAGTGGTGCGGCGCGGGCCGATCACTATTCGCAACGATGATCCCGGCGTGTTGCACAATATCAACACGCGTGAGCTGATCGGCGTCGAGAAGGGCCGCGTCGTCAAACGCACGATGTTTAATTTCGGCCAACCCGATCCCGGCGATATCGAGCAGGATCTGAAGCCGCGCCGCGCTTCCTATATCTCGATCAACTGCGAGGCGCACAATTTCATGTTCGGCTTCATGATGGCGCCGACGCACCCCTATGCCGTCGTCGTCAAGGAAGACGGCAGCTATGTCCTCGATAACGTCCCACCCGGAACCTACACGCTGAAAGCCTGGCATCCGCGCTTTGGTGTGCAGAAAACCAAAATAACGGTCGCCGAAGGTGGCGACGTTAAAGCCGATTTTACCTTCTCGCCATGACCGGCGGTGAAAAATAATGCCGCCCAGAAGGAACAGCCAATGAAAAAGCATTACAGCTCTTCTTTTACCGGCCGTTTGGCCGCCCTCCTGTTATTGGCCGGTGGATTGCTTGTGCCGGGCTTATTTGCAGCGCCGGCAGCGGCTGAAAAATTCCCGGCCATTGGCCCGCTCGCGGAGCGTGAAGCACCCAAGGCCGCACTGGTCGAGATGGGCAAGCGGCTGTTTTTCGATCAACGCATCTCGGGTGACGGCGCGATCGCCTGTGCCACTTGCCATGACCCGGCGAAGGGTTTTGGCGATGGCGTGGCGCTGTCCAAGGCCTATCCCGGCACCAAGCATTTCCGTAATGCACCGACGCTGATCAACTCGCTGTTCAAGTCGGGCTTCAGCGATACCGGTTGGGGCTGGAGCGGCCATATGGGTTCCAACATGAACGATGTGGTGCGAGACCAGATCACCGAGACGATGATCATGAACATGGATATGCGGATCATGCACGAGCGCATGAAGCAGGATCCTGTTTATGTCGCCATGTGCCAGGAAAATTTCGGCGGTGAATGCTCCTCGGGCAAGGCGCGCAAGGCCTTGGTTGCTTTTGTCGAATCGCTGGTCTCGATCGACGCCCCGTTCGATACCGGCAACCTCTCGGCCCACGCGCAACGCGGGCGTGAGCTGTTCGAAGGCAAGGCGGGCTGCATTTCATGCCACAATGGCGCCTATTTCTCCGATGGCGAACCGCACAATACCGGCGTGCCGGAGAATATGGAGATCTTCAAGGATCCCATGCGCCACCTCACTTACCGCTCTGTCATTCACACCCACGGTGTTCCCAAGATGGGCGTGTGGCGCCGCGATGTCGGTTATTTCGAGGTCAGCAAGAATTATGGCGATGTCGGCAAATTCGTCACCCCGACTCTGCGCGAGCTTAATTACACCGGGCCGTACATGCATAACGGCATGTTCGCCACGCTCGCCGAAGTGGTCGAATTCTACGATCAGGGCGGCGGTCAGGATGATCCATTGGCGGCGGAATTGCAGCCGCTCGGTCTGACCATTGAAGAGCGTGCGAACCTGGTCGAGTTTCTCGAATCGCTCAGCAGTGTCACCCCGGTGACGGTTGAGCCGCTCAAAGTGCCCCAAGCCTACAAGCCAATCGAGAATTGGCTTGAGGTTACAAACTAGCTGGCGGGAGCAAAGCGGATGAATATCCTTAGATATCTAACCCTAATCTTAATGTTCACTGCGGGCATGGTTTTTGCTCTCGGAATGGCCGACACACGCGCCGAAGGGGATCCGGATGTGGATGCGCCCCTGGCCCCGCTCGGTCCGGTGCCTGAGCCGCTCGACAACAAGATCACCGATGCGAAGGCCGAGCTTGGCAAACTGCTCTACTTCGATCCCAAGCTCAGCGGCGATGCCAGTCTGGCCTGTTCCGACTGCCATGCGCCGAAGCAGGGCTGGGGCTTTAGCGATCCCATTTGCCGCGGCTATCCCGGCGCGGTTCACTGGCGCAATTGCCAGACCGTGGTCAATTCCGGCTTTCTTGGCAAACTGTTCTGGCAGGGCAACGCCAAGAGTCTTGAGAAGCAGGCCAAAACCGCTGCAACCGGTGGCGTATCGGGCAATGGCGAGGCCGACGTGATGGAGCAGCGGCTGCGCCAGACGCCGGTTTATGTCGAAATGTTCAAACAAGTGTTCGGCACCGAGCGGCCAATTCTGAATGACGCCTGGCAGGCTATCGCCACGTTCGAGCGGGCTCAACTAACCCAGTATGATACGCCGCTGGATCGCTATCTTGAAGGCGAGGTGGGCGCCCTTTCACCCCTGGCGGTGCAAGGGCTCGAGCTCTTCACCGGCAAGGCCAACTGCATCGAATGCCACAACGGCGCGATGCTGACGGACGAGAAATATTACAATCTCGGTGTGCCGCGTCCTTTCGAGTGGGAGGAAAATGGCCTCAACACCATCACCTTCCGCTTCGAGCTCTACGCCAAGGGTTCGCACGAAAAATATTATCGCGATTTCAAGGATGATCCCGGCCTCTACTTCACCACCAAGCGGCCATCCGACATGGGTAAGTTCCGCACACCGCCGCTCCGCTATGTCCTCTTTACGGCGCCTTACATGCATGCCGGACAGTTCTACACCCTCGAGGAAGTTGTTGATTTCTACAATGAGGGCGGTGGCGACAACGATATGACCGCCTATGCCGGCAGCAAAACGCCGATCCTCAAGCCACTCAATCTCAGTGATGAAGAGAAGGAAGCGCTGGTTGCTTTCCTCGAAGAGCTGAGCGGCGAAGAGATCGTCATGGCGACGCCAAAAGTTCCGCCCTACGAGGCGGTTCCCGATATCGAAGGCATGAGCCAGGCCGAAGCGAAGCGCATCGGTCTTGAGTTTCATCTCTCGGCTACGGCCGAGAACTGAGGAGGATTAGTCAATGGTGTCTAAAAAAGACGAAACCGAAACCGAAGTTGGCTGCCTCAATCGGCGCGCATTTCTGTTCGCCAGCGGCACTGTGGTTGGCGGCACGGTTCTCTTAACCGGTGTGCCCGGGATGGGAAACAAGGCTGTCGAGGCCCGCATGTCGCGCTATCCGCGTATGTTCATCGAGAACATGTCGCGCCTGAAGATGAACAAACCGGTGCGCTTTAAATATCCCGACAAGGGGCGCAATTCGAACAGCATCCTGGTCAAGATGAACGAGCAGGCCGGCGGCGGCGTTGGCGCCGACCGCAATGTCGTTGCCTTCAACACGCTGTGCACGCACATGGGCGGCGATATGGGCAAGACCTTCCAAAAGCGCGACGCCGTGCTCGGGCCCTGCCCCTTCCATCAGTCAACCTTCGATCTGACCCGCCACGGCATGATCGTCAGCGGGCACGCGACGGAGAGCCTGCCGCAGGTTCTGCTCGAGGTTGAGGGTGACGATATTTATGCGGTGGGGCTGATCGGCCTCATCTACGGCCGCTACGACAATCTAAAAAGCTAGAAGAGGGGACTGACCATGACGTCGAATTCAACGCCCTATTACCAACCCGAAGATCAGGTCCCGCTTCCGCCCAAGGACGCCGATGTCCTGACCACCTGTTGCGACTATTGCATCATGGCGTGCGGCTACAAGGTCTATCGCTGGCCGGTGGACGCGCCGAGTGGCGGTCCGAAAAAGGACCAGAACGCGCTCAACCGCAACTATCCGCTGGGCCCGCTGCAAGGCGGCTGGGTCGGACCCAATCAATTCACCCAGGCGGTCTATGACGGCAAGCTCTACAACATCGCCGTTGTTGCCGATCCGGACGCCGATGTCGTCAATGTGCGCGGCGGCCACTCCATTCGCGGCGGCTGCATCGCGCAGAAAGTCTATAATCCCAAAAAGCCGACCCAGGATCGCTTGAAGCACCCGCTGGTGCGGATCAACGATATCCTGATGCCCGTCACCTGGGATTTCGCGCTCGACATCGTCGCTGAGGTGTCGAAGCACGTCATTAAGGATCACGGCGAGCATTCCTGGGCGATGAAATATTTCAGTTACCAATATTTTGAGAATACCTACGCCCTGACCAAGCTCGCGCTGAAGAGCATTAACACGCCCGCCATTGCGCACCACGACCATCCCTCTTTCGTCAATTCCGTGCCGGGCTGGGTCGATATCGGCTACGATATTTTTGGCGCGTCGAATGAGGATTTCGCTCTTGCCGACTGCCTGTTCATCTCCGGCACCGATCCGTTCGAAACCAAGACGGTGCTGTGGAACAGCTGGATTCTAAAGGGTATCCACGGCAACAAATCGAAGGTCATCATGGTCAATCCGCGCAAGACCGCGGGCGCGGCTTACGCCGAAAAACATGGCGGCCTCCATCTCGACGTCAATCCCGGCTCCGATACGGCCGTGCACATGGCGATCGAGCGGATCATTCTGGAGAATGGCTGGGAAGACAGCGATTTCATCAGCAAATGGGTGAACAATCAGTGGGAGACCGATTCCGGTTTCGGCCAGGGCACGCGCAACACGCCGTGGCAATGGCGCACCACCTGGGGCAAGTTCCAGGTCAAGGGCTTCGACGATTGGCGTAAATGGATTCTGGCGCAAGAGGAATCCAAGCCTGAGGTTGCCGCCAAAATCGCTGGCATCGACGTCAAGAAGATCTACAAAGCGGCCGAGATGATGGCCAAACCGAAGGCCAATGGCGAGCGGGTCAAGACCACGATCTGTATCGAGAAGGGCAATTACTGGTCGAACAATTATCTCAATACCGCCTCGATCGGCACGCTCGGCGTTATTCTCGGC
>JABIXB010000131.1 GCA_018666805.1 Rhodospirillaceae bacterium
CTCGACCCGCGTCAGCGCCGTCCAATATGGCGATGGCGGCGTCACGGTCGAGACCGATCAGGGCACATTTGCGGGCGATTATGTCGTGTGCAGCATTCCGCTCGGCGTGCTCAAAGCCGGCACCGTTGCCTTCAACCCGCCGCTGCCGAGCAATTACCGCGAGAATATCGAGGATATCGGCTTCGGCAGCGTGACCAAGATCGCGCTTAAATTCGATGCGGCGTTCTGGGATGTGGAGACACAATATTTCGGCATCATGACCGCGCAAAAGGGGCGTTGGAATTATTGGGTCAACTACCGCACCTTCGCGCCGGAAAATATCATTCTCGGCCTCAGCGTCGGCGCCTATGCGCCGCTGGCTGACCGTATGAGCGACGCTGAAATGCAAGCGGATGCGCTCGAAATATTGCGCGATGTCTGGGGCGATGCGGTCGGTGAGCCGGTGCAAATGCTGAGCACTCATTGGTCGGTCGACCCGGATGCCTTCGGCGCCTATGCCTTCCCGACGCCGGGCTGCCGCCCGAGCCAGTTCGACGATCTCGCCGAGCCGGTGGCGGGCCGTATCTTCCTGTGCGGCGAGCACACCATGTTCGACTATGCCGGCACCACGCACGGCGCCTATCTATCGGGCCTGCGCGCAGCGGAGTTTGTCATCGAGGAGGTTTCGTAGCGCTGAGCGCTACTTTCTTTTTTAGTCGGTCCCTCAAGCGCCGGGCGCGCGCATCCGCGCGCTTGGCTACCTCGTATTAACTCGGGCGCGAAGTCTCGCTTGCCGGAATGCTAATTGCATTCCGGACGGTGGTGCCGTTTGGAAGAGTTTTTAAACCACTTTGTGCTCGATCATGCTGTCGGCCATGGCGACGACCATTTCCTCAATGCCACGCGGCTGCCAGTCGAGCACCTGTTTGATGCGGCTATTATCGACTTTGGGCATCCTACCGAGTTCGTAGAGAATCAGGCGGACGGGCTGGTCGAACAGGGCGACCAAACGCACAAGAAAATTGGGCAGGATGCGGGTCGGCACTTTGTAACCGCGCGCGGCGAAATTCTTATTGAGGATTTGCGCGATATCGCTGAGCCAGGCGCCCTCGGAAATACAGCAGAATCGCTGACCCGCAGCCGCCGGCACTTCCATCGCCTTGATATGGGCGCTGGCAACGTCGCGCACATCGACCGAGGCAAAGCCAAGCTTGGGCACGCCCGGCATGTCGCGCCGCATCAGCTTCCTGACCACTTCGCCCGAGGTGCCGTAATCGGCTTCCAAAATGGGGCCATAGACCATGCCAGAATTGATCACCACCAGCTCAAGCGCGTTCCCGTCGCCGAGATTCTCCATATATTCCCAGGCGGCGCGCTCGGCGATGGTCTTGCTCTTCGGGTAGGGCGGTAGCGGGACGTCCAGATTGGTCCAATCTTTCTCGCTGTAGATATAGGAATCACCATGATCATGGCCGTTGGTGATGGCGGCGATGGAGGAGGTCAGCACCACCCGGCTGACGCCCGCTTCGCCCGCCGCACGCAGCACACGTAGCGCGCCGTCGCGCGCCGGGATGATCAGATCGTCTTCATGTTTGGGCACCTCGCGCGGGATCGGCGAGGCGACATGGAGCACATAGGTGCAGTCCTGCAGCGCCTCTACCCAGCCGTCATCGCTTGTGAGTTCGGCAGTGCAGAATTCCAGCCGGTCACCGATCTCGACATGTTTTTCCAGCGCCGCGCGCAGGCTTGCCTCGCGCGCCAAATCACGCAACGTGCCGCGCACGCGGTAGCCCTCTTTAAGCAGCGCCAACACGCAATGGAGGCCGATAAAGCCAGATGCACCCGTCACCGCGACCAAGGTCGCGCTATTGTCATTGTTCATTTCACCCCTCCCCTCTCATGATTCACCGATGATACGTCAAAATAAGCAAGCTTGAACATTGCGCCGGTGCGCGATACGGCTATGAGGCGCAACAATCACCAGAGAGAGGGCAGGAACAATATGTTTTACGAACCGAAAAAGGGCGACCACGGCCTGCCCAAGAACCCGTTCAACAGCCTCGTCATGCCGCGCCCAATCGGCTGGATCTCATCGCTCGACGCCGATGGCGTGATCAATGTCGCGCCCTACAGCTTCTTCAACGCCGTCTGCTACCGCCCACCGACGGTGATGTTCGCCGGCGGCGCCGGCCCGAGCCCGGACGAAGGCGGCGATTGGAGCAAGGATTCGAGGCGCAATATCGAGGCCACCGGCGATTTCGTCTGCAACCTCACCACCTGGGACACGCGCGAACAAATGAACCAGACCTCGGCCAGCGTCCCCCCCGATGTCGACGAGATGGCGCTCGCCGGCCTGACGCCGGAAGCGTCACAGATGGTCAAGGCGCCGCGCATCGCCGAAGCGCCGGTGCATCTCGAATGCCGCCATATCAAAAGCCTGGAAATCCCCCATTGGGACGAGCCGGATCAATATTTCGTCGTCTTCGGCGAAGTCGTCGGCGTCCATATCCGCGACGACCTGATCACCGATGACGGCCTGATCGACGTCGCCAAAATGCGCCCCATCGGCCGCCTCGGCTATAACGACTATACGGTCGTCAATCCGGAGACTATTTTTACCATGACCCGGCCGGAATAAGAGGCGCCTGCCGGCGGCTTAGATGCTGCCGCGTGGCTGGGTTTCTTCCTCGATAATGCCGTTGGGGCCATAGCTGGCGTAGAAAATCGTGGCGAAGCGTTTGCTGTGTTCCTGCACCACATTGCCCTTGCTCCAAAAGGTAGCGCTCGCCATCTCCGCCTCGCGGTGCTCGAACCCGTTCGGCAGGTTGATCGACATGAAATGCGGCTCGCCGGTGACCGGATTACGGATCGGTTCGATATCGGCTGCGAGAATGCCGGAGACCGAAAACCGGCCCTTGCGGCCCTTCAAATCCCATTCGAATTCGATATCGGCGAAGATCGGATCGAGCTCATGTTCGATGGTCGAGCCGTAGATGGCGAAGCCGGTCGTCGGCTCCTGTTCCTCGCCGCCCATGATCTTGAACAGCGCCGCGACCTGCGCCGCGCTGGCCGATTTGTCGATGATACTGCCCCACGTGCCGCCGCCTTCATGCACCGCACCCGGCCAGCGATAGACACCGGCGGTGCGCAAGCCATCGAGGCGGACATCACCGAAATATCCCTCGACAATCTCCATCGCCATGACCCCTTCGCACGGTGTCCGCGTCGGCGGCGCCAGGGCCTCGCACGGGCAACCGTAATCGCAGCTACAGGTGCCAATGGTTTTGGTTTTCAGCTTCCAATCGACATATGCCACGGCGCCGTCTCCCCTCCTTGTCTGTTCGCTTGAGCGTATCACATGCTCGACAGAAACCCGCCATCGACATAGATGATCTGGCCATTGATATAATTGGCCGCTTCCGACGCCAAAAAAATCGCGGCGCCGGCCAATTCCTCCGGATCGCCCCACCTTCCGGCCGGTGTGCGCTCGCACACCCAACTGTTAAAGGCTTCGTCTTCGACCAGCGGCGTATTCATTTCCGTTTTAAAAAAACCCGGCCCGATGGCGTTGACCTGAACATTGTCTTTCGCCCATTCCAACGCCATCGATTTGGTCAGCATTTTGAGGCCGCCCTTGGCCGCCATATAGGGCGCGATACTCGGCCGGCCGATCTCATTGGCGAGCGAGCAGATGTTGATGATCTTGCCGGATTTGCGCCGCGCCATAGCGGGCGAGACGGCCTGCGCCACCAGCAGCGGTCCGGTCAAATTGGTATCGATGACGCGCCGCCAATCGGCTTCCGCCAATTCGGACATCAGTTGCCGGTGCTGGATGCCGGCATTGTTCACCAGAATATCGATCGCCCCGACCTCGGCCTCGACCTTGCCGACGGCGGCTTTAATCGCTTCGGAATTGGTGACATCAAAGATTGATGTATGCACGGCAGCACCCGTTTCACGCAGCCTCAAGGCCGATGCTTCCAGCGCCTCGGCGTTACGGCCATTCAAAATGACGGTGGCGCCGTGCCGCGCAAACCCTTGCGCCATGGCAAAGCCGAGCCCGCGGCTGGCTCCGGTGATCAGAGCCACTTTTCCGGTCAGATCGAACAAGGAACGCGCTCGGCTAGGCGATGTTCTTGGCGATTTCCAAAATCGCCTGTTCGGTGACATCGACGCATTGATCGAGCTGTTCACGGCTGGCGGTATAGGCTGGCGCGAATTCGATCGCGGTGCCCTCTTCGCCGCCCAGCACGCCGAGCTCGGCCATGCGATTGGCGATGGCCTGGACCGTGCCGTCCTTGAATGGCGCCTTGGTCTTTTTGTCGGCGGTGAAATCGACGCAGGTCCACATGCCAAGGCCGCGCACATCGCCGACAATCGGCAACTCACGCAGGCGCTGCATTTGTTCGAGGAAATAGGCGCCATTCTCGGCGCCCTTGGTGAGCAAATCCTGCTCCTCCAAAATGGCGATGGTCTCAAGCGCCGCGGCGCAGCCGCCGGGATGGCCGTTATAGGTCTGCACATGGACATATTGAGACAGCGTATCGTGTATTTCCTCTGAGACCGTGGACACGCCGAGCGGGAAATAACCGGCCGAAATCGCCTTGCCGATCGACATGATATCGCTTTGCACGCCCCAATGCTCCATGGCGAACCATTTGCCGGTGCGGCCAAAGCCGGTGATCACTTCATCGGCAATCAAAAGCACGTCATATTTGTCGCAGATGGCGCGCACGCGGGCGAAGTAATCGTCCGGCGGCAGCTGCACGCCATCGCCCTGCATCACCGGCTCGGCGATAAACGCGGCAACATATTCCGGGCCTTCGTGCAGGATCTGCTGCTCGAGATAATCGGCGCAAAATTCGCTCACTTCCGAGGCGTCCATGCCGAACGGCGTGCGGTAGAGGAAGGGTGCGGGGATATGGCTGTAGCCAGGCACGCCGGGCTCGGTGATATGGCGCGTGCCGAGATAATCGGTGGCGGCAAGCGCCCCCATGGTGGCGCCATGATAGGCGTTCCAGCGCGCGATGATCTTGTGCGCGCGCGGCTTTTCGCCCTTCAGCAGATGATATTGCTTGGCCGCCTTGAACGACATCTCATTGGCTTCCGAGCCCGAGCCGGCAAATACACTGGCGGTGAGCGTGCCGGGCGCGAGCTCGGCGATCTTGGCCGCGAGGTTCACCGTGACATCGACCAGATTGGCGAAGGTGCCGCCATAATGGAGGCCGACGAGTTGATCGTAGATTGCCTTGGCAATGCGGTCCTGGCCGTAGCCGAGCGAACTGGCGCGGGTTTGGGTGCTCATCATGTCGAGATAGGTCTTACCCGCCGCGTCGGTGATTTCGAGGCCGTCGGCTGCGACAAAAATATTGGCGCCGTCAGTGCGCATATCGTCTTTGCGCGCCAGCGGAAACAGATAATGATCAAGCGCGTCCTGGGTCAGCGTATCGATATTGGGTAGTGTCATTTTCCGGCCCTCCCTGTTAATTGAAATGATCTTGCGGCTTCGATCATGGGCGCGCAAGCGGGGAGAAAAAAGAAATGGCTAAATTACGCTGGGGTATCCTGAGCAGTTCGGGATTTGCCGTCGAACATATCATTCCGGCACTGTTGCAGTGCGAGCGCCTCGAACTCTCCGCCGTCTCCAGCCGCAGCGCCGAAACGGCAGCGCAATTGGCGGCGAAGTTCGGCGTGGCGCGGGCCTATGGTTCCTATCAGGAGTTGGTCGACGATCCCGAGCTCGATGTGATCTACAACCCGTTGCCCAACCATCTGCATGTGCCGTGGTCGATCAAGGCGATGCAGGCCGGCAAGCATGTGTTGTGCGAAAAGCCGCTCGCCATGAATGCCGGCGAAGCCGAGGCGATGATCGCGGCGCGCGATGCAACCGGCATGTTGGCGGCGGAGGCCTTCGTCATCCGCCACCATCCGCAGTGGCGCCGCGTGCGCGAACTGGTGCGCGAGGGCCGCATCGGCACCCTCAAGGGCGCGCAGGGCTGGCTTAGTTAC
>JABIXB010000132.1 GCA_018666805.1 Rhodospirillaceae bacterium
ATGGGCGCTGTAGGTTGGGCACGGCATGTAGCCGCGCACCAGCTTATGCTCGCCTTGCGCACCCGCTTCAACACGGCTCAGGCCATGCGCCAGGGCATAGTCGATGGCTTGATAATAGCACACCTCGAAATGGAGGAATTTGTGATATTCGATGGCGCCCCAATTGCGGCCATAGAGGGTATCGTCGCTTTTCAAATTGAGCGCGCCGGCAATCGCGCGGCCATTATTTTCGACCATGATCAACACCACCTGCTCGCCCATGCTTTGGCTCAGCAGGCTGAAGAATTCGCGCGTCAGATAGGGCATGCCCCATTTGCGGCTGCCGGTCTCCTGATAGAAGTGGAAGAAGGCGTCCCAATGACGCTCCTCTATTTCATCGCCCGAGAGGGCGAGAACGGTGAGCCCGGCGTCAACCAGCGCCTCGCGCCGCTCGCGGCGGATTTGTTTGCGCTTGCGCGAGGCCAATGAATCGAGAAATCCGTCAAAATCACCATAGCCGTCATCCTGCCAATGGAACTGCATGCCGGAGCGCAGCAGCAGGCCGGCATCCTGCATCAGTTCGGCCTGCGCTTGGTCGGGAAAGGTGATGTGCAGCGACGAGGCATCGACCTGATCGCAGCGCTGAATGCAGGCGGAAAGTAGGGCGCCGGAGAGGGCGTCCCGTTGTTGCGCGCTTGCCGCCGCGTCGGGGCGCAACAGGAGGCGCGGGCCGGTCGCCGGTGTGAACGGCACCGAGACCTGCATCTTCGGATAATAGCGCCCGCCGGCGCGCTCAAAGGCGTCGGCCCAGCCATGGTCGAAGACATACTCGCCGTGCGAATGGTTTTTGAGATACATCGGCACGGCGCCGAGAACCGCGCCGGCCGGATCCTTCAAGACCACATGTTGGCCAAGCCAGCCGGTATCGGCAGTGGCCGAGCCGCTGTCCTCAAGCGCGCTTAGAAAAGCATGGCGGGTGAATGGATGGCCGCCCGTGACACAGGCATCCCAATCCTCGGCAGCGACATCGCCGATGGTTGGCAATATATGCGCTTCGAGCTCGGGCCCGGCTTCTTCGGCTGCCATGGGTTCGGATTTAATCCCTATGATTCTAGTTTCAACCCCGAGGCGGCAAGGTCGCGGAGGTCGGTTTTGACATGGATAAGCGCGGGGCCGCCATGCGCGAGCGCCGCGTCCAATGCGGGCGCGAACTGCTCGGTTTTATCAACGCTCCAGGCTTCCGCCCCCCAGGCGCGCGCGGCGGCGGCGAAGTCCGGGCTTTTCAAATTGACGCCATATTGGTTCTCGCCGCCGAAACGCCGCACCTGGTGCATGGCGATGGTGCCGTAGGCGCTGTTGTCGCAAACGATCACCTTGATCGGCAGGTTTTGCTCGACCGCCGTGACCAGTTCCTGGCCGGTCATGAGAAAGCCGCCATCGCCAACCAGGGAGACAACCGTCTTGCCCGGCCGCGCGAGTTGCACGCCAATCGCGCCGGGCACCGAGAATCCCATCGCGCCGGCAGCCGGCCCGGCCTGGGCCTGGCGGTGGCGGAAGGGCAGAAAGCGGTGCAGCCAGGTGGCGAAATTGCCGGCGTCGTTGGTGACGGTGCAGTCATCAGGTAGCGCTTTGGCGAGAACGCGCATGACTTCGTCCATATCGACGTCACCAAGCGCTTTCACAGGCGCGCCCTCTCTCCAGGTTTCGTAATTGGCCCGCTGTGCCGCAAGCCAGGCCAGGCGTTCGGCCGGCGGCGGCGTGGTCAGCGCGGCGGTGAGCGCGGCCAAGGTGGGGCCGCAATCGGATTTCAGCGCCACGTCCGGCGCGTTGACATCGAGCACGGCACGGTCGGTGAAAATATGGATCAGCTTTTGTTCGCGGCTGACCAATTCGAAATCCATTGTCGTCGCGGCGTCGAGCCGGGTGCCGGCGGCAATGACCAAGTCGACATCGTCCCACATCTCTTTTTGGTAGGGCGCCAGTGCCAATCCGAAGTGACCGAGGCAGGCGGGGTGTTCGGTCGAAATCACGCCCTGGCGGCGGAAGGCGGCGGAGAGGCCGGCGCCCGAGGCTTCGAGAAATGCTTCGAGTTCCTTATTGGCGGCTTCGAAATTGATCATCTCGCCGCCGATCACCACCGGATGGCTCGATTGATTGATCATCTCGGCGGCGCGCGCGATGGCTTCCGGGTCCGGCGGGAAGGCGGGCCGGGGTACGGGCGCCGGGATGTTCGTATCCTTGGTTTCGCTGGTGGTGACATTCTCCGGCAGGACGACAACCACTGGCCCGGGCCGGCCATCGACCGCAATGGCAAGCGCGCGCTGGGTGATATCGGCGACCTCTCCGGCGGTGAAGGCTTGCAGCACGCCTTTGGTGAGCGGGCCGAACATGATGTGGTAGTCGACTTCCTGAAACGCTTCGCGGCCGAGCTGGTGGGTCGGTACCTGGCCGATAAAGAGCACCAACGGCGTCGAATCCTGGCGCGCCGTATGCACGCCGATGGCGGCGTTGGCGGCACCCGGGCCGCGCGAGACGAAGGCGATGCCGGGCTTGTTGGTCATGCGGGCATGGGCGGTGGCGGCGAAACTCGCGCCCGATTCATGCCGGTTGACGACAAGGCGGATCTTGTTCTGATTCTCGCGTAAGGATTCAACCACGCCGAGATAGGATTCGCCGGGCAGGCAGAAAACCGTATCGACGCCATGGCCGATCAGTGTTTCGACAAGTGCGCGCCCGCCGGTAAATGTGTCGATCATTGATGTTTCTCCCTGCGCTCAGCCGATTTCCCACACCGATTCAACTTCGACGGCGCAATTGAGCGGTAGCGCCGTGACGCCAACGGCGGCGCGGGCATGCTTGCCGAGATCGCCGAAGATGGCGCCGACCAGCTCGGAAGCGCCATTGCCGACAGCGGGTTGGCCGGTGAAATCGGGCGCGCTGGCAACATAAATACGTATCGAGACGCAGCGCGTGACCCGGTCGAGGTCGCCGCCACAAGCATTTTTCAAATGGGCAATGGTGTTGAGCGCCGAATTGTGTGCCGCCTGCTTGCCCTCTTCAGGCGTGAGATCGGCGCCGACCTTGCCGGCGGAGGCGTGATCATCGCCGATAAACGAGACCTGGCCTGAAATGAAGATGAGATTGCCGGTTTGCACATAGGGGACATAGTCCGCCACCGGGGCCGGCGGCGTCGGTAACTCGATCGCCAATTCGGCCAAGCGTGCAGCTATTCGTCCGGACATGATTCTCTCTCCCCGCAATAATTTTACCGCGCTGAATGCGCCGCCGGGAGAATAGCTTTTCACACCCGTCCACGCCACACATGAGGGCGCCTCAAAAAAACAATGGCGGGGCGCCGAAGCGCCCCGCCAGGGTCGGTATTTTAGCGCTTGAGAGGGCGCAGTCGCGGTTGGGGCTAGTCCGATTCGCCCATATGCGGCCCGAGCAGAAGGGACTGGCCGTTGCGCGCGCGTTCACGCGAATTCTCGTGTTTTTTCTTGTACATCGCCTGGTCGGCGCGACTGATCAGGCTTTCGCTATCGTCGGACTTGTCGAATTTGGCAATACCGACGCTGCCGCGCACCGGGATCGCCGCGCCACCGAAATTGACGAAATGCTCGTTCAGCACCATTTCAATTTCCGCAGCCCGGGCGAAGCCGCTGTCGCCGCTGCATTTGGCCAGTAGAATAGCAAATTCGTCGCCGCCGATGCGCGATACGCTGTCATTCTCGCGAATCTGCAATTGCAGCAGCTGGCCGATGGTGCGCAGCACCCGGTCGCCGGCGAGATGCCCATAGACATCATTGATGGTCTTGAAGTCGTCGAGGTCGATCAGCGTCAGGACGCCGGTTTCGCCGTAACGCCGGGCGGCGGCCAGGGCGCGATTAAGTTCACGGTCGAAACCGCGCCGGTTCATCAGGCCGGTGACCTCGTCGGTCAGGGTCAACATTTCCAAGAGCGCGATGCGACGGCTCTGCTCGGCAAGGCGTTGCTCCGCCTCGGTCGCCACTGCGAGCGCACGCTCCAATAGGCCGCGCTGATCGGCATCCGTCCGGCTGCCTTTGTCACGAATGGTCTGCAGCAGTTTCTCGGCAATCGCGCCGACACTGATGGCAAGTTCGGAACCGGGCTCCGGAAAATCCTCTACCGTATTTATTGAATGGGCCATATCCCACGCCTCCTTCTCGAGTAATGATCGTCATGACCGCAAATGCACGGCACACAATTTCGATATCTTTGGTGCAATCCCTGTGCCAAGAATTATGGCGCTGAAATCAAGGGCTTACGCCCGGAGGTGGGGGTGGGCGGAATAATCTGCCGTGTTTTTCCGTGCCGGGCGGAATATTTGTCCGTGCCTGTCGCCTTTACCGGTCCCGGCGAATCGTACATGGTTGCTTTTGCAACATAATTTGCATCGAGAGAGAGCGGGATTGGCAAGCGTGGCGATACAGAGAAATCGGATTATTTATCTGGCGGCGTGCCTGATGCTTATTGCCGCAATGTCGGCGCCGCTGTCCCCGGCCGCCGCCGATGCATGGTTCACACCACATCGCGGCCTCTACCGCATGTCCCTTGTCTCGGCGGAGAATTCGAGCGGCATTGTCGGCGCGACGGGCGAGATGTATTTCGAATGGACCGATACCTGTGACGGCTGGAACGTCAACCAGCACACATCGTTGTTCCTCGCCTCGTCACAGGACAAGAGCAACCAGATCGGCCTGACATTTTCCGGTTGGGAGGCCAAGGACGGCCTTGAACTGCGCTTTCATGCCAGCCACATCTCCGATGGCGTGGTTGTCGATAATGTTGCCGGTGAGGCCCGCTTGTCCGGCCCCGATGGCAGGGGAACGGTAAAATATAGCGCGCCGAAAGGTGTGGCCGTGGCGCTGCCCGAGGGCACGGTGTTTCCGAGCGAATATTCACGCCGCATGATGGCGCGCATGACTGAAGGCGCGGACGGCTATTCCGCGCTGATGTTTGACGGCTCCAGCATTGAGGGCACCTATGACGTGACGACCTTCTTTGCCGCGCCGCGCCTGCGGGCATTGCCCGGTGCCGGCGATGGGGCGGGCGCCGTGGAGGGCGGCGGAGCAGCGGCAAAAGAGAAGGTGTGGCCGATCCGCATGGCTTATTTTCCGCTCCAGGGCGGCGATGTCGAGCCTGATTTTGAGGTCGGCGCGCTGATCAACGGAAAGGGTGTCGCGCATCGTTACGACATCGATTACGGCAATTTCGCGGTCCGCGCCGAGCTTGAGAAATACGAGGAACTCAGCCCGCCAGACTGCTAGCGTTACTGGAGCGGCCACAGCCAGGCGGCGCCGCGCACGCCGCTCGAATCGCCGTGGCGGGCGGCTGCCAGGCGGGTGCGTACATGATTGCTGAAGACGTATTCGCCCCATAGCCCGGGCAAATTGGTATAGAGGCGCGCAATATTGGAGAGACCGCCGCCGAGGACGATAATCTCCGGATCGATCAGGTTGATCACGCTGGCCAAGGCTTTGGCCAGGCGGCGCTCAAAGCGCGCCAGGGTCTCGCCGCACGCCGCATCGCCGGCGGCTGCGGCTACGACGATTTCCTCACCGCGCATATCGCCGCCTGCCATCGCCGCATGATCGCGCGCCAAGGCCGGGCCGGAGAGAAAGGTTTCGATGCAGCCTTCAAGGCCGCAATAACATGGCGGGCCGGGGCGCTCATCATCGCTTGGCCACGGCAGGGGGTTGTGGCCCCATTCGCCGGCGATTGCGTTCGGCCCCTGCAGCAGGCGTCCGTCAATCACCACACCGCCGCCCACGCCGGTGCCGAGAATGACGCCGAACACGCTGTAAGCGCCGGCCCCGGCGCCATCGACCGCTTCCGAGAGGGCGAAACAATCGGCGTCATTGGCGATGCGGACCGGCCGCTCCAGGCGCGCTTCCAGATCCTCTATCAACGGCTTGGCGATCAGCCAATGGGAATTGGAATTCTTGAGCAGGCCGCTCTCCGGCGATATCGCGCCCGGCGTTGCCACCCCGACGCTGGCGCGCATGTCCAATTCATCCTCAATTGTTTGCACCAGGTCGGAAATGGCGGCCAGGGTCGCTTCGTAATCGCCGCGCGGTGTCGCCACCCGGCGGCGCGACAGGGTAGCGCCATCATCGCCGAGCGCGATGGCTTCGACCTTGGTGCCGCCCAAATCGATGCCGATGCGCACGTTTAATATTCCATGGGTCTAATAATCCATCGGGCTAATAGCCCTTGGCCGTGAGGTCGCGCTCGATCACCACACGGGCCGACGGCCAGGTGTCGACCCGGTAATGGCTATCCTCGGCCGGGCCGAGCAGGCCGGCGAGGCGGCGTTCGGCTATGAAATGAATACGCACGGCGCGGGCGGCATCCTCAGCGACCGAGGTGTGGTGGCGTGGGCTATCGTCAATGAAATAGAGCGGCGCCTCACCGCGCGCCGCGAACCAGGCAACCGGCGGCCCCTTTGAGCCATCGTTGGAAATAACCGGATAATCCAGGCCATAGGAGGCGAGTTGATGTTGGCGGGCGGCGCGATGTTCCTGCCAAAGATTGGTGAGGATGACGATATCGGCGCGCTCGGCGAGCCGTTTGAGCGCCTGTGACGCGCCAGCGACCGGCGCCAGGGTGTCGGCATGACCGGCATAGAAACCCTCGATCAGGCGGCGTACCTCCGGCATGGCGAGGGCGATGCCGCTGCCGCGCTCGAGGACATTGCCGTCTAGTGCATAGGAGCGCCAGGCATAGTAAAGGCCCTGGCCGTGCAAAAATCGCTCAAACGCGGCCATAAATGCGAGCAGAACCTCGTCCGCATCGCACAAAATGAGCGGTTTGGCGGGATTATGGTCCAGTTCAGCCAATTGGCGGGCGACGTCTTGGTGCGGCGATTTCGTCATAATAAAGGCTTAACCATCTATCGCTACACTTCAAGGGGTGAAGGCGGAAACGGCGGCGAAGGAATTGTTGCCGGGGTGTTTTGGGCTCGTGCTTTCGCCAACAGGTCGAGGTAGTCAGGCAGAAATATGTCCGCGCGTGTCTTAGTTGTCGATGACATTCCCGTCAATGTTAGGCTCCTGGAAGCCAAATTGTCGGCCGAATATTACGATGTGATTACCGCCACAAGCGGCGCCGAGGCGCTCGCGCTGATCAAAGCCGAGCCGCCTGATATCGTTTTGCTTGATATCATGATGCCGGAAATGGATGGCTTTGAAGTATGCCGCCGTATCAAGGCGGATCCGGCGACGGCTCTGTTGCCGGTGATTATGGTCACCGCGCTGAATGAACAATCCGACCGCGTCACCGGCCTGGAAGCCGGCGCCGACGATTTTCTCACCAAGCCGGTGCGCGATTTGGCGTTGTTCGCCCGGCTGCGTTCGCTGCTACGGGTCAAAATGCTGCTCGACGAGCTGCGCCTGCGCGAAGAGACCTCACGCCAAATGAATACCCTGCGCGATGTCGAGAAGCGCGATGATTTATTGAACGGCCAGAAAATATTATTTGTCGGCGACCAGGCCGACGAGGGCGAATTGATTGCCTCGATATTTGATGAGAACAGCCATGCGGATATGTTAACCGATCCGGGCGAGGCCCTCGAAAAGGCGTTGGCCGAGGATTACGACATGGTGTTTGTGAGCCTGGCGCTGAGCGCTGGCGATCCGCTGCGCCTGTGTTCGCACCTGCGCTCGAATGTGTCCACGCGCCACGTGCCGATATTGGTTCTGGTAGAGGAATCGGAGCCCGACCAGATCACCAAGGCGCTTGAACTCGGCGTTAACGACTACATCATGCAGCCGATTAATTTCAGCGAGGCGCGGGCGCGGGCTTTAACCCAGTCGAGCTATCGCCGCTACCATGACGAACTGCGCGGCGCCTTGGAGAAAAGCGTTGATATGGCCTTCACGGATGGGCTGACCGGGCTTTACAACAGGCGCTATGTCACCCGCCATCTCGCCAGTCTGGCCCAGAGCCAGGGCGCGGAAGACCATGAAACGGCACTGATCATGGTCGATATCGACCATTTCAAGAACGTCAATGACAGCTATGGCCATGATGTCGGCGATGAGGTGCTCAAGGAAATTTCCAAGCGCCTGCAATTGATCGTGCGCGGCCAGGATTTGGCATCACGCCTCGGCGGTGAGGAATTTCTCATCGTCGTGACGAATGCCACGGTCGAGAATGCCGAGGGGGTGGCCGAGCGAATTCGCAGTGATATCGCCAACGAGCCGATCACCGCTTCAACGCCGAGCGGAAATGTCGAGGTTACGGTGAGTGTCGGCGTGGCGATGCGCCACAGCACAACCGAAACGCCGGACAGGCAATTGAAGCGCGCCGATGAAGCGCTCTACGAGGCCAAGCGTGGCGGCCGTGACCGCGTGGTGATGGCCGCTTAACGCGGCAAGATCTTCAGGGATTGCGGAGGGTGAGGCTGAGCGCCTCTGCTTCCACCAATTGGGCTGCGCTCAGTGCCGCGCCGACCGCGTCGCGCGCTCTTGCGGCATTGGCGTGGCCATCGAGGGTGGCGCGGTGCAGCCAGGCATAGGCGCGTACCGCATCGCGCGCCACGCCGCGGCCATCGATATACATCGAGCCGAGCAACACCTGAGCGCTGGTCAGGCCGGCGCGCGCCGCCTGTTCGTACCAGCGTGCGGCCTCTTGGAATTGATCACGGGTTTGCGCGAGAACGCCCATGCCGAAGGCGGCATTAAGGTCTCCCTGCTCGGCCTGGGGCCGCCAGATGGCCTCGGCTTTTTCGTGCTCGCCGGCGGTAAAGGCTTTCCAGCCCGGGGTCGGCTCGGCCGCGGCCGGAAGCGCGACCACATGGAGAGCCAGAACGAATATAAGGGCATGCAAATATCGCCGTGGTGCACGTATCCACCGGCCCGTAAGAGCCCGAAAAAACCAGTAATTTGATTGTCGCATGGCGCGGAGCGCCCGCTACTTTATCTTGGCTTCTTTGAACTCGACATGCTTGCGCGCGACGGGATCGAATTTACGCAACACCATTTTCTCGGTCTGCGTCTTCGGATTTTTCCGCGTCGTATAATAGAAGCCGGTGCCAGCCGAGCTGACGAGCTTTATCTGTATGGAATTTGCTTTGGCCATAGGTCTGGTTCAGAGCTGTTTCGTTTTTAATATCTGGGCGGACAATACAGCCAGTCCAATCCCTGTCAAGTGCCGCGCCGCCGCCCGCCCCACATGATGGCCAGAGCCAAAACCGGGAATAATGCGGCGACCATGATCACATTGAGGCCATACGGGTCCCAGAGATCGATGGCGACGCCGCTGATAAACGGCCCGAGGGTCGAGCCGACGGCAAATACCATGGCGATGAGGACAACGGCGACAGCCAGTTCGCCGCCTTGATAGCGATCTCCGATGATTGCCAGGGACACGGTATAGAGGCCTGAGATGGCGCCGCCAAGAACGAACAGGCTGATCCACATGGCCCAATCGGCGCCGATCGAGAAGGGAAAAGCGATCGCCGCCGCCGTGCCGGCGACAGCACAAATCTTCAGGACGTGATGGCGGTCCATGTGGTCGGAAAGCCAGCCGGTGGGCAGTTGCAACAGGATCGAGCCGGCGACGAGGAAGGTCAGCAGGCGTGTGGACGCCTGCACCTCCATGTCGAGATGAAGGCCGAACACCGGCAACAGGGAGAGGGCCGAAGAATCGACCACGCCGAAGGCGAAGACGCCGGCCAACAGCAAGGGTGCGACCAGCATAAGGGCGCGCGAATTGAGCTTGACGGCTTGCCCCATGGCGGGCGCCGGGCCGTGGGCAAGAAAAAGCGGCAGGGCGCCGCTGGCCAGAATGGCGCCGCCGATCAGTATCGGTAAAGTGCCGTCGCTGCCGATTAGCGGCACCAGCAATGTGCCGACCGCCATACCGCCGGTGATCGAGGTGCCGTAGATCGCGATCATGCGGCCGCGCCGCGCCTTAGTGCTGCCCTGGGTCACCCAAATGTCGCTGGCGATCAGGACCAGAAAGATGGTGCCGCCAAGAATGAAGCGGAGCGGAAACCAGACAGTGTGCGGATCCGTGAACGCTAATGCGCCGAGCGAGAGTGTGCCGACCAATACGGCCGCGAACATGGTATTCCGGAGGCCAAGCGCGCCGATCAATCGCGGCGCGAACGGGCCGAAAATGAGTATGGCGACAGATTCACTGGCGGCGCTGAGACCGATCATCGTGGAACTGATCTTGGCGTTTTCCATGATGATGGCGAGCAGCGGCAGGGAATAGCCGAACGTGATGCCGATGATCCCGGTGCAGGCGATAACCGCGAGCATGGCGCGCAAGGTTGTTTGCGGCGCTTCTCTGTGTTGCGGCGCAGCGCTTTCCGCTGCCGTCCTGTCTTCGCTCACGTGCGTTGGGTGCTTCTACCCGGCGCCGCCGACCACCGAACGGCCCTCGTCCGTGATGCGGCATATTAGCCAGTCCGGTTTGATCGGGTTGTGGCGCCACGGTTCAGCCCAGCCGGCCTTGACGCAAGCCTTAACGGTGCGCCCGCTGACCTGCTGCCCTTCGCCGTCAAACAGCGGCAATTTACCCCCCGGCTGTATGAGTCCACGCTCCAGCCAGCGGCGCTGCGATGGCGTTGGTTTGGCCACGCCCGTCTCCCTAATACGGATTTGTTCCGCTTGTCTGCAATCCCTCAGGTTAGCGCAGGAGGCGCGTGCGCGCCAGCCTGGGTAAAATGGGATTATTTGCGCTTGTGGCGCTTGCCGCGTTTGCCGTGTTTTGCGGCGCGGCCGCGCGGCCTGGATTTATCGCTTTGGCGCGGCTGCCGCCACGTCTTGCCGTTCACTTCGAGGAGATCGAAGATCATGCCGCCGGTCAGCGCATCGGCCTCGGTCAGGCGCACCACCACGCGCTCGCCGATGGTGAAGTGGGTGGCGCCGACGCTCAGCGTATGGCGCCTCGGGTCGTGGCGCGGCCGGGCGGCGCTGAGCGATCGCGCCGGTATCAGCCCATCGGCGCCGCTTTCATCGAGCTCGATAAAGAGGCCGAAGCGCGCCACGCCGGAGATGCGGGCGGGGAAATCGGCGCCGACCCGCTCGGCCAGATAGGCCGCCATGTAGCGGTCCTTGGCGTCCCGCTCGGCCACCACGGCGCGCCGCTCGGTCTGCGAAATATGGCTGCAAATCTCACCGAATGCCGCCGCACCGCCATTCGGCAGGCCACCTTCTCCCAGACCCAGCGCCGCGATCAGGGCGCGGTGCACGAGCAAATCGGCATAGCGCCGGATGGGCGAGGTGAAGTGCGCATAGCGCTTCAGGCCAAGGCCGAAATGACCAAAATTCTGCGGCGAATATTCGGCCCGTGCCTGGGAACGCAGCACCAGCATGTTGACCAGATGCTGATTGGGGCCGTCCGCCGCCTTGGACAGGATCTGATTGATATTCTGCGGGCTGAGCTGGCGGCTGCGCGACAGTTTTAAGCCGAGCCCGGCAAGGAATTCGCGCAAGCCTTCGAGCTTGGCCGGGTCCGGTTGGTCATGTACGCGGTAGACACAGGCCGCCTGTTTGGCTTCGAGCGCCTCTGCCGCCGCCACATTGGCGGCAATCATAAACTCCTCGATCAGTTTATGGCTGTCATAGCGCGGCGCTTCGGAAATCCGCTCGACCGTGCCGTCGGGGGCCAGTTTTATTTCCTTTTCGGGCAGTTCAAGCTCCAACGTGCCACGCTTCCGCCGTGCCGCCGCGAGCGCCAAATAGGCACCGTGGAGAGGCTTTACGACCGTCTCCATCAGCGGCTTCAAATCATCGTCCGGGTGGCCGTCGAGCGCCTTTTGAAATTGCCCGTAATTGAGGCGTGCGCCTGAGCGCATCAGGCCGCGCACGAATTTATGGCGGCGTATTTCGCCTTCGGCGCTGAGATAAAGATGAACCGCGAGGCAGGCGCGGTCTTCATCGGGGCGCAGCGAACAGAGGCCATTGGAAAGCGCCTCGGGCAGCATCGGCACGACGCGGTCGGGGAAATAGACCGAATTGCCGCGCTCGCGCGCATCCTCATCAAGCGCATCGCCGTGGCGCACATAATGGGCGACGTCGGCGATGGCAACGAGGATATGCCAGCCGCCCGGATTGTCCGGGTCGCTGTCGGCCTCGGCCCAGACGGCATCGTCGAAATCGCGCGCGTCCACGCCGTCGATGGTGACGAGCGGCAGGGCGCGCAAATCGGTGCGTTTGCCGAGCGCCGCCGGGCCGGCGGCTTCAGCCTGGGCGAGGGCGGCGGCGGAAAATTCGGTCGGAATAAGATTTGCGTGGATGGCGAGCAGGCTGATGGCGTTTGGCGCGTTCATGTCGCCGAGGCGTTCGGTCACGCGTGCACGCGGCAGGCCGAGGCTGCGCCCCGGCAGCAGTTCGGCCAAAACCAGTTCGCCCGAGACGGCGTCGCCGACATGCTCCGGCGCGACGAGATAATCGTTTCGCGCGCGCTTCTCCGCCGGTTCGATGCGTCCGTCCGCGCCTGTTGCCGCAGTGCCGCTGCTGGCAACAAAGCGCCCGATCAGGCGCCCACCGCCCGTATCCAGCACTCGGATGGCGTTTGCCTGATAGCTGCCGTCTTCGTTCGGTGTGAGCCGCGCCAGCACCCGGTCGCCGACGCCAAGCGCGCCCTGACTGGGCGTTTCGGGCGCTATAAAGATGTCCGGAAAGAGCCCCTCCGCCGCTTCGCTTTTCACCGGGCGGGCGTGCAATTCACCGTCTGAATCGATGCGCTCGACTTCGACAACGCAGACATTGGGCAGCGCGTCGACGTCTTTTCCGCCGCCCCTTCCGCCGCTGCCGCCCTTATGGTCAAAGATGCCTTCTTCGCGCAGCTCGCGCAGGATTTCGCGCAATTGGCTGCGCTGGTCGCCGGTGATGGAAAAGGCGCGGGCGATCTCGCGCTTGCCGACGCGGCCCTTGCCCTCGGTGATAAAACGGCGGATTTCATGCTTGTCGGGGAATGGCGGGGGCGCCTTGCGCCCGGGCGGTTTGGACCTAGGAATCCTCAGCGCTTTCCTTGGCCGCGCTCTTTTTCTTGGTCGTGGCTTTCTTCTTGGCAGGAGTCTTTTTCTTCGCCGCCGCTTTCTTTGTAGCGGCCTTCTTCTTCGGTGCCGCCTTTTTCTTGGCGCCCTTCTTCTTGGCCGCCTTGGCGGCAATCAGCGCCACCGCCTGATCGAGGGTGATCGCATCCTCCTCGACGCCCTTGGGCAGGGTGGCATTGATGCGCTTGTGCTGCACATAGGGGCCATAGCGGCCCTTTTTCAGGGTGATCGGTCCGCCATCATCGGGGTGCTCGCCCAATTCGCGCAGCACCGAGCCGCCGCGCTGGCTGACTTCGGCCAACAGCACCACGGCACGATTGAGGCCGATCGAGAGAATGTCGTCGTCCTTCTTCAGCGATTTGAATTTGCCATCATGTTTGACATAGGGGCCGAAGCGCCCGATTCCGGCGCTGATCATCTTACCGCCCTCGGGGTGGGGGCCGATGTCACGTGGTAGTGACAAGAGGCCGAGGGCCAATTCCAGGTCGACCCGATCCGGCATCAGGTCGCGCGGCAGGGAGACGCGCTTGGGCTTTTTGCCATCCTCGCCGGTATCGCCGAGTTGGACATAATGACCGAACGGTCCTTTGCGCAACGAGACCATCAATTCGTGCTCGGGATGCATGCCGATCTCGCGCGGCCCTGAATCTTCGTCGCCGTCGCCATTCAGCGGGCGGGTATGGCGGCAGTCGGGATAATTCGTGCAGCCGATAAAGGGGCCATGCTTGCCGAGCTTCAGATTGAGGCGACCATCGTCGCAGGACGGACAGACGCGCGGGTCCTTGCCGTCATCCGAAGGCGGAAACAAATGCGGCGCCAGCGTATCATCGAGCACCTCGATAACCTGCTTGATGCGCAACTCCGATGTTTCGTCGATGGCGCTCTTAAAATCGGCCCAGAAATCGCTCAGAACCTTTTGCCAGTTGAGCTGGCCGTCGGAAATGTTGTCGAGTTCGTTTTCCAGTCCGGCGGTGAAATCATATTCCACATAGCGGCGGAAATAATTCTCGAGGAAGACGGTAACGATGCGGCCGCGGTCTTCCGGCACGAAGCGGCGCCGGTCGAGGCGCACATAGTTACGTTCCTGCAGCACTGAAATAATCGAGGCGTAGGTCGAGGGCCGGCCGATGCCGAGGCGCTCAAGCTCTTTCACCAGGCTGGCTTCGGAAAAGCGCGGCGGTGGCTCGGTAAAATGCTGCTCCGGTGAGACAGCGGCCAAAGAGAGCGGCTGGCCTTTCTCCACTTTCGGCAGGCGGCGGTCGCTATCCTCGCCATTGGGTTCGTCGCGGCCTTCCTGGTAGAGCCGGAGGAAGCCGTCAAAGGCAATCACCGAGCCGGTGGCGCGTAAGCTGTGCGCGCCGTCGCCCGGCGTGATGACAATCGCGGTCTGGTCAATCTCGGCGCTCGCCATCTGGCTCGCCAGAGCACGTTTCCAGATCAATTCATAGAGCCGCGCCTGATCGTCGCTGAGGGCGCCCTTTACGCTCGCCGGCAGGCGGCTGAGATCGGTTGGGCGGATCGCCTCATGCGCCTCTTGCGCGTTCTTGGCCTGGGAACGATAGGCGCGCGGCTCATCCGGCACATAGGCTTTGCCATATTCGCGCCCGATTGTGGCGCGCGCCGCGCTCACGGCTTCGGCGGCGATATGCACGCCGTCGGTCCGCATATAGGTGATCAGGCCGACAGATTCGCCGTCGATCTCGCGCCCTTCATAGAGCTGTTGCGCCACGCCCATGGTTTGCCGTGCGGTGAAGGAGAGTTTGCGCGAGGCTTCCTGCTGCAAGGTCGAGGTGGTGAAGGGCGGCGACGGATTGCGCCGCGTCCGTTTGGCTTCGATATTTTCGACACTGTGCTCGCCGGCCTGGATGCGGTCGCGCGCGGCGAAGGCGTGGGCTTCGTCGGGCAGATCGAACTTATCCAGCTTGTTGCCGTCGAGATGGGTCAGGCGGGCTTCGATATCCTTGCCGTCGGCGGTTTTCAGTTTGGCCGCGACGGTCCAATATTCGCGCGGCACGAACGCCTCGATCGCGGCTTCGCGCTCGCAAATCAGGCGCAGCGCGACCGATTGCACTCGCCCGGCGGAGCGTGATCCGGGCAATTTGCGCCACAGCACCGGCGACAGGGTGAAGCCGACGAGGTAATCCAGCGCCCGGCGCGCGCGGTAGGCGTCGACCAAATCGTCATCGAGCCGGCGCGGGTTCGCCATCGCGTTGAGCACAGCACTTTTGGTAATCTCGGTGAAGACCACCCGTTCGACGGCGATGCCATTGAGGAGGTTGCGCTCGTTGAGCTCATCCATGACATGCCAGGAAATCGCCTCGCCTTCGCGGTCCGGGTCGGTGGCGAGATAGAGATGGTCGGATTTCTTGAGCGCCTGGCCGATGGCGCGGATATTTTTCTCGGCGCCGTCGGACACCGCCCACGTCATCTCGAAATTTTCGTCAGGGCGAACCGAGCCGTCCTTGGGCGGCAGGTCGCGCACATGGCCATAGGAGGCCAAAACAACGAAGTCCGGACCTAAATATTTGTTGATGGTCGATGCCTTAGCGGGCGATTCGACGACGACGACATTCATGAGGCTATTTATCTCGAATCGGGATGGGTGCGAATTATCACACTGATTCTATTAACGAAACCTGACTTCCAGCATGACGTTCCAAGCGGCCTGCCAGCTCAAGTTCCAACAAGATGGTGAGTAGCAGGGCGGGTGTCAACCTGCTCTGACGCATCAATTCGTCAATCGGAACGGGGCTGGGCCCGAGCAATTCGAGTATGGCGGGGCGCGCCGCAGCCAGTTCGGATTCGCCCACCACGGCCATTCCGGGGGCATTAAATTCGGCCTCGGAGCGCTCGCCGAGCGCCTGTGGCGGCGTCTTTGTCAGAGCTTCGATAATGTCCTCCGCCCCCTGCACCAGGGTTGCGCCGTCGCGGATCAGGCCGTTTGTGCCACGGCTGCGCGGGTCGAGCGGCGAGCCCGGTACGGCGAACACCTCACGGCCCTGCTCACCGGCGAGGCGCGCGGTAATGAGAGAGCCTGAGCGCAACGCCGCCTCGACCACGACGATGCCGCATGCCAGGCCGGAAATGATCCGGTTGCGGCGCGGGAAGTGGCGCGCTTGCGGCACCGTGCCGAGCGGCGGCTCGGCGATCACCACGCCGCGCGCGATAATATCCTCGTAAAGCGCGGCATTCTGTTTCGGATAGATCACATCGACACCGCCGCCCATCACGGCCAGGGTGCCGCGCTCAAGCGCGCCCTGATGCGCCGCTGTGTCGATGCCTTTCGCCATGCCCGAGGCCACGGCAAAGCCAGCGGCGCCGAGCTCCGTCGCCAGATGCTTGGCGAAACGGACGCCGTTGGCCGAGGCGTTGCGCGCGCCGACAATGGCGACAATATCGTTTTCCAGCAGATGGCCATGACCGCGGATGGCGATCAAGGGCGGCGGATCGGCGGTGGCGGCGAGTGGCGCCGGATAGCCCGGCTCGCGGCAGGCAATAAAGCGCCCGCCAATCTTGTCCAATTCAGCGATTTCGCGCATCGCGGCTGATTTGGAGAACAGTTTGATATTGCGCTTACGCCCGCCGCCGCGCGCCAGCGCCGGCAGCGCATCGAGTGCCTCGGCGACACTGCTATAGCGCTCCAACAGTGCCAAAAAGGTGACGGGGCCGACATTTTCACTGCGCGACAGGCGCAGCCAATCAATGCGCTCGCTGTCGCTGAGGGGCCTAATCTCAACCATTGCTAGAAAGTTATCAAAAACAATCTATTCATCAACTGTTTTATGGTTTTTATTTCTTGCTGCCGATTTTCGATTCCCGGCCGCCCAGCAGGCGGCGGATATTGGCGTGATGTTTAAAGACGATGATGATGGCGAGCAATCCGGCCAATTCGGCAAGCTGGCGGCCACTCAGTAAATAGGCGAAGCCGGGCGCCGAAATCAGCGCCACCAGCGCCGCCAGGGAGGAAAAGCGGAACAGCGCCGCGGTTCCGAGCCACACGGCAAGCGCAATCAGGCCGAGCCGCCAGTCGAGGGCGAGCAACACGCCAAGACTGGTCGCAACGCCCTTGCCGCCCTGAAACAACAGCCAGACTGGCGCGACATGGCCGATCACCGCACCGGCGCCGGCGGTCAACGCGACGTCGGGGCCGTAAATCGCGCCGAGCAAAACTGCGCCCGCGCCCTTGCCGCCATCGAGCAGTAGGGTTGCGGCGGCGAGCGGCTTGTTGCCGGTCCTGAGCACATTGGTGGCGCCGATATTGCCCGAGCCGATGGTGCGGATATCGCCATGGCCAAACAGGCGGGCCAAAATCAACCCGACAGGTATCGAACCCAAGAGATAAGCGGCGCCGAGAGCGACGGCATAATAGGGCCATGAATAGCCCCAACTGATCGGGTCCGGCATGGTTAGTACCAACGGGTCATAGGGATGACCCGTTGTATGTTCCCTCAGGCGCCGGGCGATCGCATCCGCTCCCTTGGCTTACCTCGCGCATGCTCGGGCGCGCGGTCGCGCTTGGCAAAAAGTAATTCGCCAGGCTCATTGCTTCCCGATTGGGACGTCA
>JABIXB010000133.1 GCA_018666805.1 Rhodospirillaceae bacterium
AAAAACCTTGGTGCCGAAGCCGATGCCGCTTTCGACCAGGCGCCCCGGCGCGTGCGGCGCGCCCTCAGTGGGCCCGAGATGGGCGAGGATGGCGGCGCCGGTCGGCGTGATGCGCTCGCCCTTGAGGCCGTCGTCATGCAGGGTAAAGCCTTTTAACAGCTCGACCACCGCCGGCGCGGGCAGCGGCAAATTACCATGCGCGCTTTTCACTTTTCCCGCGCCCATCGGCAGCGACGAGACCGACCAGCGCGCCGCTCCGCTCTGTTCAATGAGGTGCGCCGCGCCGACAATATCGGCAATCGAATCCCAGGCGCCGACTTCGTGGAAGGTGACGTCCTCCGTATCGACGCCATGCACCGCGCCCTCGGCAACGGCGAGGCGGGCGAAAATATCCTGCGCCCGCTCGCGTGTGCCGCTGGGCATATCGGCTTCGTTCAAGCGCGCACGCAGGGTGCTGAAAGGTGTGTGTTCCTCCGCCCCATTGTCATCCGGCAGGACGACATCGAAGCGCGTGCCGGTCAGGGTGTGGTCCTGATGCGGCTCGACGCGCAGATCGACCGATTGCGGCAGGCCGGCGGCGCGGATTGCCGCCAGGGTGCCGTCCGCCTGGCCGGGATGGGCATCGAGCAGGCCTGCGACGAACATATCGCCGGCCACGCCGCCGACGGCGTCAAGATGAATGCGCCGGGCTATGGCGGATTCCGTCATAGATTTCTTTCCACCAAAAACCGCTTAAATTGAGATTCGCTCAAAATAAGGCGCGGGCAAGCGGCGCACAACTCCGTATCGGTTAGTCTTTCTCCGGCTGCATATCGCCGAAATGTCCGGTCAGGGCCATCAATTGCCGGTCGCGCCATTCCTGCCGCGCCGGCACGTCGGCGACCGGCGTGGTGCGTTCCATCTCTTCCGCCAGGCGCGATATCAGCTCCGGATTGAGCGGGTGGGGCTCGAGAAAGAGCTCCTTGATGGTGCCGCCGATGGCGCCCTGAAACTTGCTGTAATATTCCTCGATACCGCCGGTGGCATTGAGATGGTTGGTCTCGAACGGCCCCATGAAGGCCCAGCGCCGGCCGAGGCCGTATTTGATGATCTTGTCGGTATCCTCGGCCGAGACATAGCCGCCATCGACGAGATGCAGCGCTTCGTTAATCAGCGCGAATTGCAGGCGATTGAGCACATAGCCGAATATTTCCTTATTGAGCCTGACCGGCACTTGGCCGACGCCGCTCAACAGCGCGCAACAGGCGTCATAGGTCTCTTCGCTGGTCGACGGCCCGAGCATGATTTCGACCACCGGAATAAGATGCGGTGGATTGACCGGGTGGGCGACGATACAGCGCGCGCCGCCCTCAAGATTGGCCATGAATTCGGACGGTGGAATCGAAGAGACCGAGCTGGCGATGATCGCGTCCGGCGGCGCGGCGCGGTCAAGCTCGCGGAATATCGCGCGTTTAACCTCAACATCCTCGATCACGCTCTCCTGGACATGGTCGACGCCGGCCACCGCATCAGTCAATGTTTCACAAGGCCGGATGCGCGCCATCGCCGCCGCCACATCCTCGACCAGATCTGCTTCCGCCATCGAATTAAGCGTGCTTTCGATGGCCGGCAACGCGGCGGCGACGGCGCCGGGTGCGTTGTCGTAAAGCGCGACCTCATGCCCGGCGCGGGCGAAGATCGCGGCCCAGGCGCGGCCCAGATTACCAACTCCGATACAGGCTATTTTCTTGCTCATTTGGGTGTGCTTTCTGCCCAGCGCACCATCATGGTGTTGGACGGTTTGGTTTTATCCTTGACCTTGTCCGCCGTCTCAACGCCAGCGACGGGCAGGTCCTTCGATGGCTCAAGCTTGCCGATCTGCACCAGCACCGAGGCCTGATCCCAATAAATATGTTCGTTATAAAGCTTGCCGCCACGGAAATTAACAATGGCGACGAGCGGAATTTCGACCTTCTTGCCGGTCGGCGCGATGCCGGGCAGCATCCAGTCGATTTCCTGGTCATGGGTGAAGCAGAAGATCATCTCGTCGACCACGCGATCGGCGCCAATCGTGCGCGAGATCGGCACAAAGTGCGTGTCCTTCGGCATTTGCGGGATGAAATGATTGGCATAGAAGCGCCCAAGCTCCTCGAAGCCGGTGCCGCCGGTCATGGTCGGGATATGATTGACATAGGGCTCGCCGACCATCGTATCCAGCGTATCCTGGGTGTTGCGCGTATCGAACTCATATTTGAGGTGGTCGTCCCACAACGACGCCAGGTCGAAATGCGGCCCCATCACCTGGTGCATGGCGGCGATGGTGCGCGAATGGGCCATTTTCGACGCCGGGCGGTCGAACACCTCGGCCCGCGCCTGATTGTAGAAGGCGTGATCGACATTGGGATAAACGTAAATCTCGACCCCGTCGCGGCCTTCGAAATGGCTGCTGATCTCGGCCACGGCAGCCTCCGGTACATATTGATCGAGCGCGGCGAAGTGCATTTGTAAGGGGCAGCTGATGGCGTCCGATTCACCAAGCAATCCTTCGATGCCGACGCCATAGAAGGAAACCGCGAGATCGACATCCTGGCGCGCGGCGGTGAGGTAGGCCAATTTTCCACCAAGACAAAAGCCGACACAGGCGGCCTTGCCGGTGCATTCATCCATGGCGCGCAGCGCCTTCAGGGTGGCGCCGATATCGTTGATGCCCTGATCGACATCGAACTTGCCCATCAGCTCGATCGCCTTGTTGAATTCGGTTTCCGTGTAGCCGAGATCGACGCCCGGTTCGATGCGCCAGAACAGGTCGGGCACAATCGTGACATAACCTTCCTCGGCAAAGAGATCGGCGGTGGCGCGCATATTGCCGTTCACGCCGAAAATTTCCTGCAGCAGGATCAGCCCGGCGCCGCTGCCGGATTCGGGCAGTGACACATAGGCGCCAAAGGCGCCGCCATCATCGGCGCCAATCTCAATCATTTTTCCGTTCATTTTGTCTCCCTGCTGAAGTGTTTTTGGTTTGTTGCTTAAAGCTCGGTGCGGACGTCCCAAAGTTCGGGGAAAAACCGCATATCGAGAGCGTGGCGCAAATAGGATACGCCGCTGGTGCCGCCGGTGCCGCGCTTATCGCCGATGATGCGTGCCACCGTGGTCATATGCTGGAAGCGCCATTGCTGGAAGCGGTCTTCGAGATCGACCAGTTTTTCCGCCAGCTCGTAGAGATCCCAATGGGCTTCGGTGTCGCGGTAGACGGCGAGCCAGGCACGGCGCACTGATTCGTCCGGTTGGTGGGTTTTGCGCCAATCCATTTTTATCTGTTCGCTGTCGATGCCGAGACCGCGGCGCGCCAGCAGGCATATAGCCTCTTCATAGAGGCTGGGCGCGTCCAACGCGGCGTTGAGGCGGGCGTGAATGGCCCGGTCGTGGCGGTGCGGCTCGAGCATCGCCGGGTTTTTATTGCCGAGGGTGAATTCGATCAAGCGGTATTGGTGCGATTGAAAGCCCGACGCATTGCCGAGCACGGCGCGGAAGGTCATGTAATCGGCCGGTGTCAGGGTGGAGAGCACATCCCAGGATTGGATCAACTGCGCCTGAATGCGCGATACCCGGGCCAGCATTTTGAAGGCCGGCGGTAAATCGTCTGCGCGGATATGCGTCATCGCGGCGCCCAGTTCATGCAGCACCAGTTTCAGCCACAATTCCGTCGCCTGGTGGATGATGACAAACAGCATTTCGTCATGCTGTTCCGAGCGCGGCTCCTGGCAGGTGAGGAGACGCTCGAGACCGAGATAATCGCCGTAGCTCATGGCGTCTTCGAATTCCGTCGCCGCGCCTTCGGGCAATCCGCTGTTTTTACCGTTTTCAGCCATGCTGACCTCCAGGGCTGATTGTGATCGCTCCCAGCCGGCATCGCAATCCGTGCATTCTTCGCGCGCTCAGGGCAGAATCGCGCCATGACAACAAGAGAACACTGCGCCGGCCTCGATGCGGTCGATCCCCTGGCCGATTTCCGCGCCCGATTTGCCTTGCCCGATAACGTGATTTACCTCGACGGTAATTCACTCGGCGCCTTGCCCAAAGCTGCTGCCGAGCGTGCGCGTAACGTTATCGGCGAGGAATGGGGCGCGGGTCTTATCCGCAGTTGGAACGATGCCGATTGGATGGCGCTGCCGTTTAAGACGGGCGACAAGATCGCGCGCCTGATCGGTGCCGGGGCGGGCGAGGTGGTGGCTTCCGATTCCACGTCGGTCAATCTGTTCAAACTCTTGTCGGCGGCTTTCGCGCTCCGGCCCGAGCGGCGCGTGCTGTTGACGGACAGCGATAATTTTCCGACCGATAATTACATCGCCGAGGGTGTCGGCGAATTTCTCGGACCCCGGGTCGAGCGCCGCGTCGTCGCCGCCGATGAAATTCTCGCTGCCATCGACAGTGACACGGCGGTGGTGTCGCTGACCCAGGTCAATTACAGGAGCGGCCTGATCCACGACATGGCGCGCATTAGTGCCGCGGCGACGGCGGCGGGCGCGCTTAGCCTGTGGGATTTGAGCCATAGCGCCGGCGCGATTGCAGTGGATTTAAACGGTGCGGGTGCCGACCTCGCGGTCGGCTGCGGCTATAAATATCTCAATGGCGGCCCCGGTGCGCCGGCCTTTATGTTTGTTGCCGAGCGCCATCAGCAGGCGATCCGCCAGCCGGTGAGCGGCTGGATGGGCCATGCCGCGCCGTTCGAATTCGCTGGCGCTTTCCGCCCGGCGCCGGGCATTGGCCGCATGCTCTCGGGCACGCCGCAAGTGGTCGCGCTCTCGCTTCTCGATAGCAGCCTCGATATTCTTGTGGAGGCCGGCATGGGTGCCCTCAGGGCAAAATCATTGGCGCTGACTGAACTCTTTATCTCGTTGATTGAGCAAAAATGTAGCGGCCAGGGCCTTGAACTTTTGTCGCCAAAAGACCCGGCCTTGCGCGGCAGCCAGGTTTCCTATGGCTATGCCAACGGCTATGGCGCGGTTCAGGCGCTGATCGCGCGCGGCGTGATCGGCGATTTCCGCCAACCCAATATCATGCGCTTCGGCTTCGCGCCGCTTTATGTGCGCTATATTGATATCTGGGATGCGGTTCAGGCGCTTTGTGCCGTGCTTGAGGGCGCGGAGTGGAAAAGCTTCCCGTTGCGTGAGGGCGTGGTGACTTAAGCGCTGGTTATTCGTGCGGCACCACTGCCGTGGTTTCAATCTCGACCTTGGCGCGGTCTTCCATCAGGGCGGATACTTCAAGCATGGCGGTGGCGGGGTAATGCCGCCCGATTATCTCGCGGTAGACCTCACCCATTTCGCGCCCGCGCGTGACATATTCCTGCTTGTCGGTAATGTACCAGGTCATGCGTGCGACATGTTCCGGTCCGGCGCCCGCTTCGGCCAGCACGGCGACGGTATTCTTCAGCGCCTGCGCCGATTGGGCGATAAAATCATCGCTTTGAAATTCGCAATTCTCGTCCCAACCGACCATGCCGGCGACGAATACAAGGCGGCCTTCGGCGGCGATGCCGTTGGAATAGCCGCCGGGGCGGCGCCAGCCGGGGGGCTGCAATATTTGCATCTATTCGTCCTTTGCTGGCCCGGTCATCAGGAACGGTTCCATGCGCGCGCGCAGATCATCCGGCAGTGGCGCCGGCTTTACCTCGCCGCCGAGCGCGGCATAGACCAGCACCTGGCGCATTCTGAAGCGCTCTTCATCGCCGCAGGTGGCACGGATATCGAGGGTGAAGGAGGATTTGCCGAGGCGCTCGACGGCGAGCGTCAGGCACAATATATCGGCGATACGGCTGGCGGCGGAGAAGGAGATATCGAGGCTGATGGTCGGAACACCGTGCTCCATGCCGTGGTGCAGGGCGTTGAACGGGTGGTCGAGCGCGTCGGCGAACCAATCCTCGATCAGCCCGCTGGTCATCTCGAAATAGCGCGGATAGAAGACAATGCCGGCCGGGTCGGTATCGCTGAAATGGACCGCGAAGTCGCGCGAGAAGATCGCCATCAGCGCGCCACCTCAAGCTCGCGCAGGCGGAAGCGCTGTACCTTGCCGGTGCCGGTTTTCGGCAATTGGTCGACAAATTCGATGGCGCGCGGATATTTGTAGGGCGCGATATTGCCTTTGACGAAATTCTGCAATTCCTCGATCAACGCCGCGTTGCCTTTTTCGCCGCCACGCAGCACGACGAAGGCCTTGACGATATTGCCGCGCGCCGCATCGGGCGAGGCGACGCAGGCGCATTCCGCCACCATTTCATGCTCAAGCAGGGAGGCTTCGACCTCCGGGCCGGAGATGTTGTAGCCGGCCGAGATGATCATGTCGTCATCGCGCGCTTCGAACCAGAAATAGCCATCCCGATCCATATGGTAGGCGTCGCCGGTCACGTTCCAGCCCTTTTCGACATAATTGGCCTGCTTCTCGCCCCTGAGATAACGGCAGCCGGTCGGCCCGCGCACGGCAAGGCGGCCAACCTCTCCGGCTGGCAACTCCTGGCCGTCCTCACCGATCACCCTTGCCTCGTAGCCCGGCACGACCTTTCCGGTGGCGCCGGGGCGAATCTCCTCATCGGCCGAGGAGATGAAGATGTGGAGCAGTTCGGTCGAGCCGATGCCGTCGATGATGGCGAGCCCGGTGGCGGCGCGCCACGCTTCGAAGGTCGCTTTGGGCAGCGTCTCGCCGGCCGAGATGCAGCGCCGCAGGCTGGAAATGTCATAGCCGCCGAGCTTATCGAGCATGGCGCGGAAGCCGGTCGGCGCGGTAAAGAGGACGCTTGCCTTGTGCTCGGCAATGCCGGCGAGGAGATTGTCCGGACTGGCCTGCTCGAGGAGCAGTGTCGCGGCGCGGGCGCGCAACGGGAAGAGCAGCAAGCCACCCAAACCGAATGTAAAAGCCAGCGGCGGGCTGCCGCAAAATATATCGTCCTTGGTCGCCTTGACGCAGGCCGGCGGGAAGCAATCGCACGCCGCCATGACATCGCGGTGGCAGTGCATCACGCCTTTCGGGCCGCCGGTGGTGCCGGAGGTAAAGGCGATGATGCAGGTATCTTCGGCGGCTGTGTCGACCGCCCAGAACTGGCCGCTTTTGCCGGCCATTATTTGTTCCAGCTCCGTATTGCCGCCGAAGTGAATAATCCGCGCGAGGCGGGGTGAAAGCGCTTGCGCCGCGGCCAATTCCTGGCCGAGTTTTTCGTCGCAAAGGGCCAGCGCGATCTCCGCCTTGTCGATCACCCAGGACATCTCGCGCCCGCGCAGCAGCGGCATGGTAGCAACCGCAATGGCGCCGGCCTTGACCACGCCGAGCCAGCAGGCGGCGAGCATCGGTGTGTTGGCGGCGCGCAGCAGCACCCGGTTGCCCGGCACGATGGCGAGATCCTCAACCAGCACCTGGGCGATGCGGTTGGCTTGCTGTTGTAACTCGGCGTAGCTCCAGCAGAGGCCCGGCGCCAGAATGGCGGGTCGCGCGCCATCGCCCTCGGCCACGGCCCGGTCAACCAGCTCGACGGCGCAATTGAGGCGGCCGGGATAGTTTAATTCGGGGCGGGTGAAAATCAGATCGGGCAAGGTCTCGGGCCGGGGCAGATTTTCCGCCGCGAAGGTGTCGCTATGAGCGCTCTTCTCCGCCATTTTTATCCGCCCTCCCGTGCCGCCAAGGCGGCCTTGGCGATCACCACTTTCTGCACTTCCGAGGCACCTTCATAGATGCGCAGCGCACGGATTTCACGGTAGAGCTTCTCGACGGGTGAGCCGGAGACCACGCCTTGGCCGCCGAAAATTTGCACCGCTTCGTCGATCACCTGTTGCGCCGAATCGGTGGCGTAGAGCTTGGCCATGGCAGCCTCGCGCGTGACGCGCTCGGCCTTGAGATCCTTGGTCCAGGCGGCGCGGTAGATCAGCAGCGCGCTGGCATCGACTTGAAGCGCCATATCGGCGAGCTTGGCCTGGATCATTTGCAAATCCGCCAGCGCGCCGCCGAATAGCTCGCGATTGGCGGCACGGTCGAGCGCGGCATCCAGCGCATGGCGGGCGAAGCCGAGCGCCGCCGCGCCAACCGTCGAGCGGAAAGTATCGAGCGTTGCCATGGCGACCTTGAAGCCCTCGCCGGGCGCGCCGAGGATACGGTCCGCCGGCACCTGGCAATTGTCGAATGTGAGGCGCGCCAGCGGGTGCGGCGCGATCACATCGATGCGCTCGGCAATATCCATACCCGGCGTCGCGGCAT
>JABIXB010000134.1 GCA_018666805.1 Rhodospirillaceae bacterium
GACCGCATCGCCACTATCGCCTGGAACGGCTACCGCCATTTCGAGCTCTATTTCGGTGTCTCCGGCATGGGCGCGGTGTGCCACACCATCAATCCGCGTCTCTTTCACGAGCAGATCATCTATGTCGTCAATCATGCCGAGGATAAATATCTCTTCATCGATCTGACCTTCGTGCCGCTTTTAGAAGCGTTGGGTGCCCACCTTCCAAAAGTGGCAGGCTATGTGATCATGACCGACCGGGAACACATGCCCGAAACCAAGCTGGAGAACGCGCTTTGTTATGAAGAGCTGCTCGCCGCCGAGGATGGCAACTATGAATGGCCGGAGTTCGATGAGCTGACCGCCTCGTCGCTGTGCTACACCTCGGGCACCACCGGCAATCCCAAGGGCGTGCTTTACAGCCATCGCTCGACCGTGCTGCACACCTTCGCCGCCTGTCTCGCGGAAGGACCTGGGGTTTCAAGCCACTCCACCTATCTCGCCGTGGTGCCGATGTTCCACGTTAATGCTTGGGGCATCCCCTATTGTTGCGCCATGTCCGGCGCCAAGCTGGTGTTGCCCGGGCCGCGCTACGAAGGCGATATGATCTTCGAACTGCTCGACGATGAGAAAGTCACCGTCACCGCCGGTGTGCCGACCATCTGGATGATGCTGTTGGCCGAGATGCGCAAGCGCGAACGCAAGCCGCAAGCGCTCGAACAGCTGCTCGTTGGTGGTTCGGCCTTTCCAACTTCGATGATCCAGGCCTACGAGGAAGAATTCGATGTCACCGTCCACCATGCCTGGGGCATGACGGAGTTGAGCCCGATCGGCACCAATGGCTGTCTGTTGGAATCGATGCAGGACTTGCCCGAGGCCGAGCGCTGGGCAGTCAAAAGCACACAGGGCCGGGCGATATATGGCGTCGAGAAAAAGATCGTGGGTGACGATGGCCAGGCGCTACTGGAAGACGGCGAAGCCTTCGGCGAATTGCTGGTACGCGGCCCGTGGACGGCGAGCGCCTATTTCAACGATCCGCAAGCGACGGCGCAATCCTTCACCGAGGATGGCTGGTTCCGCACCGGCGATGTCTGCACGCTCGACGGCGACGGCATTATGCAGATCGTCGACCGCAGCAAGGATGTGATCAAATCGGCCGGCGAGTGGATCAGCTCAATCGATCTCGAAAACGCCGCCATGGCCCATCCCGCCATCCAAGAATGCGCCGTCGTCGGCATGCCGCACCCCAAATGGGATGAACGCCCGCTCTTGGTGGTGGTTGCCGCTGAAGGCGAGACGCCAGCCCTGGAAGACATCAACGCCTTCCTCACCGACAAGGTCGCCAAATGGTGGCTGCCCGACGACATGGTGGTGCTCGAAGAACTGCCGCACACGGCAACGGGCAAGGTGTCAAAACTCAATCTGCGCGACCAGCTCAAGGATTATTCGTTTCCGGGGGTTTGAGATAATGAGCTGGCACCTGGCGGCGCTTCATCTCTAAACCTCAAGCCACTCCTTGCGGATGTCCGCATTGTCGCGCAAATCCTCTGGCTTGCCCTCGAAGACGATGCGGCCGTGGCCCATGACGTAGATGCGGGCGGAGATTTGCAGGGCGATGGTGAGCTTTTGCTCGACCAGGAGAATGGCGACGCCGCGCGCCGCGATTTCCTCGATCAGTTGGCGCACACGCTCGACATTTTGCGGCGCCAGGCCCTCGGTCGGCTCGTCGATCATGATCAGGTCCGGGTCGCCCATCAGGGTGCGGCAGATGGTCAGCATCTGTTGCTCGCCACCGGAGAGAACGCCGGCCGATATATCGGCGCGCTCGCGCAAATTGGGGAAGAGATTGAAGGCATCCTCGATCGACCAGCGGCCTTTTGAGCGCGTCGATTTGAGGCCAAGGATGAGATTCTGCCGCGCAGTCAGCGTCGGGAAGATATCGCGGTTCTCGGGCACATAGCCGATGCCTTTACGGGCAATGACATGGCTTTTGCGCCCGGCGATTTCCTCGCCCTTGAATTCGATGCTGCCGCTCGGGCTCACTTCGCCGATGATCGCCTTCAGAGTGGTTGAGCGCCCGACCCCGTTGCGGCCCAATAGGCTGACGATCTCGCCTTCGCCGACAGCCAGGCTCACCCCTTGCAGGATGTGGCTCTTGCCGTAATAGGCGTGCAGGTCTTTCACGTTCAGCATGTTATGAGGCCTCGGTGCCGAGATAGGCTTCCTGCACCTTGGTGTTGCTACGGATTTCCTCAGGTGTGCCGGTGGCGATGATCTTGCCGTAGACCAGTACCGAGATGCGGTCGGCGAGATCGAACACCACACCCATGTCATGCTCGACAATGACCATGGTGCGGGTGGCGGAGATCTCGCGTATCAGCGCCACCGCCTGTTCGGTCTCGGCGTGGCTCATGCCGGAGGTTGGCTCATCGAGCATCACCACGCTGGCGCCGCCGGCAATCGTCACGGCGATCTCAAGCGCGCGCTGATCGGAATAGGACAGCAGGCCCGCCGGCACACCCCGGCGTGACATCA
>JABIXB010000135.1 GCA_018666805.1 Rhodospirillaceae bacterium
AGGCAATCGCCACGCTGCCGGGCTCGTCGGCAATCCACACGGCGAGCGCCGCAATCGCGGCAACGAGGACGAAAAAAATGACCAGCCGGGTCATTGATTGGCGCTTTCAGCGGAACTCCAGCGCGCCGCCACGCGCTCCGAAATTTCCGTATCGAGCACGGCTAGCGCGGATTCCACCGCGCGCCGCGCGCGCGCCCCTTGCAGCCAGTTTTCCGCGCCGCTGCGCGCTTTCGCCGGCAGGGCTTCGGCGACGGATATGGCGCTGGCAAGCTCGCCCGATTGAAGCGCTGCGTGCACCGCGCTCAAGCGTCCCTCGAGGCTGTCCGCCGCAATTTCCCCGCCAACCCGGCGCACGGTGACGATGCGGCGCAGGCGGCCGATGGTGGCATCGACCCAGCCCTGGTCTTCCGCCGCGGCGTCGGCATGGACCACACCAAGCGCCATATCATCGAACCCTGCCGCCAGCGCGGCCGTGGTTGGCGCGCCTTGAAGCGCATGCACCGCCAAGTCCCGGATCGCGTTCTCCAGCGCTAAATTCGATCCGCCCTCGGATTGAACGGCGGCGCGGAACGCCTCGACCTCGCGCGCGAACGGCTGGGCCGTCGCGGCGGCGCGCGTCAGGCGCGAATGGGAGAGGATCAGCATCATCGTCCGGCCATCGCCGGCCTCGCGCTGGTCGAATGATTCAATCAGTTGCCGCGTCGCTGCCAATTGTTCCTGAAGCGCGGTCTGACCGGCGCGCAAGCTCTCCAACTCGCGGCGCGTGACAGATGTTCCCTGCGCCGTGCTGGCGTTGAGCTTGTCTTCCAAGGTATCGAGCCGCTCGAGGGTGCGGAAATCGTCCGCCGATGTGGCGGTGCGCGGTCCGGCCGCGACGGCCTGCGGGCGTTCCCGGGCGGGTGATTGCGCTTCGGCGAGGGCCTGTTCGAGCGCTTCAACCCGCGCCATGGCTTCGCTGAGCGCATCGGTGAGTGGCGTTAGGTTGGGCTCGGCTGCGGGCTCTGGCGGCGGTATTTCGGCGCGCTCCGCCAAGGCCGTTTCCAGCACCGCGACTTGTGCGATCAAAGCCTGCATGGTGGCGGAGGGTTCAGCCGGCGGCGCGGAAGCCGGCGGCTCCGCAACAGGCGGAAGCGGGACGGGCGCGCTGTCTATCTTTGCGGTGTTTTCCGCGACTCTTTCCAGCGGCGGAGATTGGACGCTATCCTGAATCGCCGGCCAGGCGACATAGACACCGACGCCGATCAGGGCGAGCAGCACCACAAAAGCAGCTAACGGCAAGCGCCGGCGGCCTTCGCCAAAGCGCCGCGATTCGGTCGGCGCGTCACCGTCCGCATCGATCTCGCTGCCATTTTGCCAGGGCGGTTGATTTTTATCGGCCATGTTATTCGGCTATTTCGATCTCTCGCGCTACTTCATCGAGCAGGGCCGCTTGTTCCGGCACGATTGCGGTGCGAATGCGGCGCCATGTCAATCCGGCTACTTCCTCGGCCACTGCCGGGCTTAGGCAGACCACTGTAATTTGGGCCAGCGAATCTGCCACATCAATCAGTTTAACAAAGCCGCGTGCGCTGCGGGGAGAGAAAAACAACACCATATCGATCTTGCCGTCCTCCAGCGCCGTACGGGTTTCGCCGGAGAGCGCTGTGCTCGCCTCGGCCCGGTACAGGCAGGCGCGCTCTATAGTGAAGCCGCGCGCACCGAGCTTGCCGGAGAGATCTCCGGCGACACGGCTTCCGGCAATATGCAGCAACCGGCCGTTCGCCGGGTCGAGCCGCTCTATCGCCAATTTGGCGAGTGTTTCAACATCGCCGCCGGCAGTTTCGACATGTTTGAAACCAGCGCCGCGCGCCGCCTCGGCGGTGGCGGCGCCGACGGTGAAAAGTGGTTTGTCATGCGCCTTGTCTTCCGGCGCAAGCAGCGCCGCAAGGGCACGCACGCCGTTGGCGCTGGTCAACAGCAGCGCCTGGACCTCTTCCAACGGCGGCAGCGATGCGCCTTCGAGCGGTATGATGTTGATCACGGGATCGATCAGGCTGTCGACGCCCAGTGCCCGCAACAGCGCCGCCAGGTGTTCAGAATCCGGGCGCGGGCGGGTTAAGAGGGCGAGCGGGCTCATGGCGTGAACCCTAGCATTTTATTCGCTGAAAAAATCCGCACCGCCCTTGAGGCGCAATTCCTCGCCGGCATCCTCGCCCATCGCAACACCATCTGCGGCAGCTCCGAAACGCTCGGTGCGGTGGATGGTCGTGCCGTCCGGCCGCGCGATCAGGGCGCGAAGAAGCATCTGCCCGTCCGCCTCAAACTCGGCCAAAGCGGCAATCGGGGTGCGGCACGAACCGTCAAGCGCCGCCAACAGGGCGCGTTCTGAGTTAATCCGCGCCGCACTTTCAGCATGGTTGAGCGCGGCGAGATAACCCTGGGTGCGGCTGTCGTCGCTGCGGCATTCAATGCCGATGGCGCCCTGGGCAACGGCGGGCAGCATTTCTTCCGGCGCAAGCGCGGCGGCGATGTGCTCGGCGCTACCCAGCCGTTTCAATCCGGCCACGGCCAACAGGGTGGCGTCGAATTCGCCTTCCGCCACTTTGCGCACCCGGGTTGCCACATTGCCACGCAGCATGGCGATTTTAAAGTCAGGGCGTATGTGCAGCAATTGTGCGCGGCGGCGCAATGACGCGGTGCCGATGCGCGCGCCTTCGGGCAACGCCGCGACGCCGCTTAAACCCTCACCGATCAGCGCGTCGCGCGGATCCTCGCGCGGCAGAATACAATTTATTTCGAGACCGTCCGGCAGCCAGGTCGGCACATCCTTCATCGAATGCACGGCGAGATCGATATCGCCGGCGCTGAGCGCCTCTTCGATCTCCTTGGTGAAAAGGCCCTTGCCGCCGATATCGGCGAGCGGCCGGTCGGTGAATTTATCGCCGCTGGTTTTGATAATCCGCGTCTCGAGGGCGCCTTCCTCGGCCAGTTCACCATGTGCCGCCGCGAGGCGGGCGCGCACTTCGGTGACCTGAGCGAGAGCGAGCGGGCTTCCTCTGGTGCCGATGATGAGCGGTCGACTGGTTGTCACGGCGAATTGCTCCCTGCTATATCTCCTGCATACATACATGCGCGGCGGGGAGAAAGGCAATTTGAGCCTCATATCCGCACAGGAATATCCGGCAGCACAATTCAAGGAAGCAGCCCATGGACAAAAATTACGACGAAATTTCGAGTGCCCTCTGGACCTATTTGGACGGGCTTTATGAAGGCGATACCGAAAAACTCGGCAGCGTCTTTCACCCGGTATGCCACCTGGTCTCCAATACCGGCGGCGAGTTTCTCGACTGGTCGCGCGATCATTGGTTCAAGGTGGTGAATGGCCGCCCTTCGCCGAAAAGCCAGGGCTTGTCGCGCCATGACCGCATCATCTCGATCGACATGTCGGATGAGACGACGGCGATGGCCAAGCTCAATTGTGCTGTTCCGCCGCGCTATTTCACCGATTACCTCACGCTCTTAAAGCTCGATGGCCGCTGGCAGATTGTCGCCAAATCCTTCCGTTTCAAGACGCACGGCGCGGGATAAAGACGGGCGGACGGTTCGGCTGCAAACATGTTGGTCCTCGGCATCGAGACCAGTTGCGATGAAACGGCGGCGGCGCTGGTCACCGACAAGCGCGAGATTTGCGCCAATGTGGTGCTGTCGCAGCTCGACGAGCACGCGCCTTATGGCGGCATCGTGCCCGAGATCGCGGCGCGCAGCCATATCGAGCACCTCGATGGCCTGATCGCGCGCGCGATGAAAGATGCCGGCGCCACATTCGGCGATCTCGATGGCGTCGCGGCGACCGCCGGGCCCGGCCTGATCGGCGCCGTCATGGTCGGGCTGATGACCGGCAAGGCGGTCGCCGGCGTGCATGATTTACCGTTCGCCGCCGTCAATCATCTTGAGGGTCATGCGCTGAGCGCGCGCCTGGGCGATGCGGATTTAGAGTTTCCCTATCTCCTGTTGCTGATCTCGGGTGGCCATTGCCAGCTTTTGCTGGTTGAGGGCGTTGCCAAATATAAGCGTCTTGGCACAACCATTGACGATGCGGCGGGCGAGGCTTTCGACAAGGCGGCGAAGCTTCTCGGCCTCGGCTATCCGGGCGGGCCGGCGATTGAGCGCGCCGCCAAAGGGGGCGACGCTGCGCGTTTTGATCTGCCGCGTCCGCTGAAGGGCCGCAAGGGGTGCGATTTTTCCTTCTCCGGCCTGAAGACCGCGCTTCTGCACAAAGTGCAAGCGCTTGAAGATGGCCTCGATAACACGCTCAGAGCCGATCTTGCCGCTTCGTTTCAGCAGGCCGTCGCCGATGTCGTGATCGACCGTTGTCAGAATGCGATTAAAAGTTTTCGTGCCGCCTATCCGGATGGCCGCTTTCTCGTCGCCGGCGGCGGCGTGGTGGCGAATAGCCTGTTGCGCGCGCGCCTCAAAACATTGGCGGAAAAGAGCGGCTTGTCCCTGGCATTGCCACCGCTCGCACTTTGCACCGATAATGCGGCGATGATCGCCTGGGCCGGAATTGAGCGTCTGAGTCTCGGGCTTGAAGAAGATTTGAACGCCGTGCCGCGCGCCCGCTGGCCGCTCGACAGCACGGCAGCGCCACCGCCCGGCGTTGGTCGGGCAGGAAAATTGGGGCCGAAAGCCTAGCTGCGCATAGGGCAGGTTGCGACAAAGCGCCGCTGCGACATAATTGAACATGGACCAGCGCTGTGCTGTCGGAACAATATTCGCCCGTACAGAATTTGTTGATAATTCTAAGGGTAACCTCACGTGTCGATGTCGCAATACAGAGAAAATATATGTTGCGTGAATGCGGATGAAATGGGCGCCAGGGATTCGGAATGTCTTATCTCGAATCATATTTAGATGGCCACTCGCCGGCGTTGCTGTGGCAATTTTCGCCGGCATGCTGCTATGGGGCGGATTCAATTGGAGTCTCGAAATGACCAATACTGAATCCTTTTGCATCTCCTGCCACGAGATGGAGGCAAACGTGTACGCCGAGTACAAAACCTCCAGCCATTTCGCCAATCGCACCGGTGTGCGCGCCTCTTGCCCCGATTGTCATGTGCCGCGCCCGTGGATTCATAAGGTCGTGCGCAAAGTGCTGGCCACCAACGAGCTCTATCACTGGTTGGTCGGCTCGATCGACAGCCGCGAGAAGTTTATCGCCAAGCGGCCGAAATTGGCGCAGTCCGTGTGGGACACCATGCGCCGGACGGATTCACGCGAATGCCGGAATTGCCACGACGATGAGCATATGATGGTTGCCAAACAACCCGCGCCTGCTCGTCTGATGCATGAATTGGCGAATAGATGGCAAATGACCTGTATCGATTGCCACAAAGGTATTGCGCATGAGTTGCCAGATAATTTTAACCATTATGCTTTAATGGATATAGTGCACGAGCGGATCGAAGAAGATGAAATAGAATGCGGCCAATGCCATGCGGGCATGGTCAAGCCGCCGCCCGGCGAGGAATGGTGAGTTTGTTTGGGGGGCTATATTGCCTTTGACGATGGGAAACTCAATTAAACAAGGACAAGGTGGCTAACATGGTAGCAAAAAAATACTTAATCCATGCCTTCGCGGGTGCGCTGCTATTGGCGCTCGGCTCATTGCCGTTGACACAAGGCGGCGGCCAGGCGCTGGCGGCATCTCCGTCGAGCGAGAAGAACGGCGAGGCGCAATTCAACGAAAATTGCGCCGTCTGCCATCAGGCCGATGCGATCGGCGAGCCGGGCGTGGCGCCTTCACTCACCAATCAGGAGTTTCTCGGTATTGCTTCCGACAAATTCTTAATGGCGACAATCCGCGATGGTCGGGAAGATACGGCGATGGCCCCATTTGCTCATTTGGGGCGCCAGAATGTCCGCGATATTGTCGATTATCTACGCTCTCATGCCATGGAGCAAAATCGCGCGGTGGAGGTTGATGCCCAACCGGATGCGCATGGCGATCCGCGCCTTGGCGAGCAGTGGTACAACAATATTTGCTCGACCTGCCACGGCGTCGCCGGTGACGGCTATTTTGCCGGCGGTACGGGAACGGCGATCGGCCTGCCCGGATTTCTTGATAAGGCAAGCGATGGCTTTATCCGTGAGACCATTAAAGTTGGCCGTTCAAGCACCCGGATGCTGCCTTTCCAGGGCCCCACTGCCCTGGCCAATCTGAGCGACCAGGAAATCGACGACATCATTGTTTATTTGCGCGGCCTTGGCCAAAGCCAAGAGGAGGACTAGACACATGAAACGCCTCAAATCATTTTTCACACGGCGGGATTTTCTCAAAACCAGCGCCTTTGTTTCGGCGGCCACCACCGGCTTGATGGTGGGCGAAAACCCCGAGCTTGGCGTTGCCTCTGCGGATGCGGCGGCGAATGAGGACAACCGCACCACCGCGCTGGCGCAATGCCCCTATTGCGGCGTTGGCTGCGGCACCGTGATCCAGGTCGAGGGCGGCAAGATCGTCTCGATGCGCCCGGACAAGGACCATCCGACCAATTACGGCCTGCAATGCATCAAGGGATTGACCGCCGCCGAGCCGATGTATGTCGATCGCATGGAAGGCGATGCCTATGTGCGCAAGGACGTCTGGGCGGAATGGAACAAGCCCGGGCACGGTGACCTGGAATATGTCTCGACCACCAAGGGTTCTTTCGACGAAGAGCATTTCATCCGCGTGTCTTATGAAGAGGCCTCGGAAATGGTCGATCATAAGATCGCCCATTTGGTCAAAACCTATGGCGGCAACTCAATCGGCCTCTATGGCTCGGGCCAGCTCACCATGGAAGGGCAATATCTCGAAAACCTGTTCATGAAAGGCGTGCTCGGCTCCAACACCATCGAGGCCAATGCGCGCATGTGCATGACCTCGGCCGTGACCGGTTATTTCGCCACCCTCGGTTCCGATACGCCACCCTTGGCTTATGAGGATATCGAGATCGCTGATATGATCATGCATTTCGGCCACAATGCGCGCGAATCCCATCCGATTATTTTCTGGCGCGCGGCGGACCATAAGCGCAACAAGGATATCCCGACCGTCGTCGTCGATCCGCGCCGCACTGGCACGGTGATGGGCTATGAGGATATCAATCCCAACAATTCGGTCCATGTGCCGATCCTCAATGGCGATATCAGTTTCCTCAACGCCATCGCCCATGTGCTTCTCGAAGAGCATGACGATGTGATCGATTGGGATTTCGTCAAAGAGCATGCCAGTGGCTGGGAATCCTATGTCGATGGCGTACGCAAGGATTACAGCCCCGAGCAGGTACAGGACCGTATGGGCGGCGAAAATCACGATGTCTCGCCGGCCTTGATCCGCAAAATCGCCGGCATGTTTGCCGATGCCACGCGCAAACGTCTGGCGCGTAGCAAGGGCACGCAGGAAGGCGGCTATGGCGGCGTCATCATCATGTGGGGCATCGGCTACAACCAGCACATTCATGGCCAGCACAATGTCATCGCCATCGTCAATCTGTTGACCTTGACGGGCAATCTGGCCAAGCCCGGTTGCGGCCCGTTCTCGATGACCGGCCAGCCCAACGCGATGGGCGAACGCTTTACCGGCGGTCTCACCGGGCGGCTGCCGTTCAACCAGCCGCTCTCGAATGACGTTCATCGCAAGAAAATGGCTGCCGCTTGGCGCGTGCCGGAAGAAAATCTGATCAACGCGATGAACTCGAAGAATCCGGGTTACGCGGTCGGCATGATGGAGCGTGCGCTGAAGGATGAAGTGAAAGCGTTCTTCTTTGTTTACGCCACCCATATCGATTTGCCGGATCTCTATAATCTAGTCCGCCCGGCGATCAGCAAGACCTTCAATGTGGTGCAGGAAATCTACCGTCATGCGCCCAACAATCTCTATGCGGACGTGATCTTCCCGGCCGCGACATGGGGCGAGGTCGAGGGCGTTTATATTTCTTCCGAGCGCCGTTTGAATATCTGCCAGAAGGCGGCCGAGCCGCCGCCCGGATGCCGCCCCGACATGGATATGGTGATCGACAAGGCCAAAGGTATTGGCACGCTGTTGGGTCTCGATATGGAAAAAGTGCTTCCCTATCAGCGTAAAGAGGACGGCTTCTATGATGCGCAGGAAATTTTCCGCGATATCGTTGCCGCTTCCGTCGATACGGATACGGACCTCACCGGCATCCTCGAAGTCGAGAAGCTCGACGAGCTCACACCCTATGAGCAGCTTGCCGAACTCCGCGGTATTCAGTGGCCCGCGCCGACTTATGAGATCGCCCAGAGTGGCGGTACCAAGCGGCGTTTCATGCTGCAAGAGGGTGATTGGGAGAGCAAGCCTTACGGCTATTTCCGCACCAAGGATGGCAAGGTCCATATGAAGCTGGTCGGGCAGGACTACACCAAGCGCGAGCAGTTGACCAAGGAGCTGATGCGTTTCGGCGCCGAGGAAGGCCTTTACACGATCGACCATATGGATCTCATCAAGGAGGTTCGTGACGTCGGCCTGACGCCGGATATGCCCGACGAGGATCAACGTGGCAAGAAGTGGGACGATGTGCCGAAGGACAAATATCCGTACTGGTTCGGGCTCGGCGTGGTGTATGAGCATTTCCACACCGCCAAATCCAACCGCAGCCCGACGACGCGCCGTCTGGTGCCGGAAATGTATGTCGAGATGCATGAGGCGGATGCGACCGATCTCGGCATCCGGGACGGTGACAAGGTGCGCGTCGTGACACGCCGGGGCTCGCTCGAAGCGCGCGCCCAGGTCGGCACCAATTCGCTCGTTAAACCGGCGCGTAACAATGTGCCGCGCGGTTATATGTTCGGGCCGTGGAATCTGTCGGTTGCCGATAGCGCCGATCCCAAAAAGAACAAATGGCTGGCCAATGGCGTGACCAGCCGGGTGTGGGATCCGGTGTCGGGGCAGGTCGATTTCAAGAAGTCCGCTGCCCGAATCGAGAAGATCTGACTATGACGGGCGTCCGGGCGGGGAAGACCGCACCGGACGCCCGTTTATCGGAGCGGGGTTGTGGAGCGTAGGACATTTCTACAGGCTTTGGTCGCAAGCGCGGTGGCGGCAGCCGCGCCGAGCACGGCAGCCCTGGCCGCGAGCCGTTCTTCCTTGCGCTATCTGCGTCCACCCGGCGCGCTTCAGGAACAGGAATTTCTCGAACACTGTATCCATTGCGGCCAGTGCGGGGAAATCTGCCCCAATCGCTGCATTAATTATTTCGGCATGGAAAACGGCCTTGGCTCGATCGATACGCCCTACATCATCCCGCGCGAGCAGGGCTGTATTCTCTGTATGAAATGCGGCGAGGTCTGCCCGACCGACGCCATCACAGAGATCGAGCGCGACTTCGAGGCCATTCTGAGCGGCGTCGATATGGGTCACGCCCGGGTCGATGAGAGCCTCTGTCTGTCGTTTCAGGGCAAAACCTGCGGCGTCTGTTACCGCGCCTGCCCGCTGCCCGATGTCGCCATTTATGTTGGCCGCCTCGAGCAGCCTCATGTGACCGACGAATGTGTCGGCTGCGGTCTTTGTGAGCGCTCCTGCATTCAGTTGCCGCAGGCGATTCGCGTCTTTCCGACGCGCGCCTGATGGCTGCGCCAACCATCAACGAAGGCGCGGCCGTGCACCACAAACCGTTTTTTCTCTGGCGTCATCTCAACAAGCTACGCTGGCTCACTCTCATCATCGTCTTCGCCATGCTGGTGTTGCTGCCGTTCCTGCATATCTATCAAACCTATACGGCGGCGCACGCCTATGACCTGCTATCGCCCGGCGAGAAGCAGCTTTACGACGTGATGGAGAGCATCGCCGCACCCTTCGTCAGCGACCCGGCGGAGGATCTCGACGCCGTCAAAGGCAATACCTGGTCGGGCAGTTTTTGGGGCTTCAAGATATCCGATCCGCTGGCCGCGCTTGGCCAGGTGGCGGCCAGCCTCAGCCTCTATTGGCCGTTCCTCCTCACCGCCCTGGTGCCGGTTTTGGCGACCATCATCTTCGGCCGCTTCTTTTGCGGCTGGATTTGCCCGGCCACTTTTATCTATGAACTGAACAGCAATTTTGCTTCGTGGTTACGTTGGGCGGGAATTCGGGTCGGCAACCGGCGCTTCGACAAGCGCATTAAATATGGTGTGCTCGCGCTCGGCCTCATTCTCTCCGCCGTTTCCGGCTCGGTGCTGGCCGGCGTCGTCTATCCGCCGGCGATCATTGGGCGAGAGATCTATTACACCATCGCGCAAGGCGGGCTCGGCGCCGGCACGATATTTTTCCTTGGCACATTGCTGTTCGATATCCTCGTCGCCCGGCGTGGTTTCTGCCGCTATCTCTGTCCCGGCGGCGCGCTCTATGCGCTCTTGGGGCGCTACCGCCTGGTGCGCATCCGGCGCATCGCTGAGACCTGCAACGACTGCGCCAAATGCAATGTGGTGTGCGAGTTCGATCTCGATCCGTTGCGCGATGGCTTCGGCCAGGAGTGCAACAATTGCACCGCCTGCATCGCCATCTGCCCGACCGATGCGCTCACCTTTACGATCCGGCCCAGCGACTATCCCGAACAGGGGCCGGGCCATCTCGGACAACTCTACCGTAAGCAGCAAGCGACTGAGGATACGGATGCAGCGTCATGAAACGGCGCACCTTCCTCAAGCGGTTGATCGCCGGTGCTGCCATGCTGGGGACGGCGGCGCTGCTTTATGGCGTGACGCCGTTGCTGGCGCCACGGCGGGCGACGGCGAAGCGCAATTACCTGCGTCCGCCCGGTGCGCTGGCGGACGATGCCGCCTTCACCGCCGCTTGCATCGGCTGCGGTCTTTGCGGCGAAGTGTGCCCGCCGCGCTGCATCAAATTCCACACGCGCGACGGCAGCGCCACGGTCAACACGCCCTATATCGATGCCGCTGAGAAAGCCTGCATCCTGTGCGACAAATGCATGGAAGTGTGCCCGACCAATGCCTTAACGGTGATGCCGCGCGGCGACATCAATATGGGCCTCGCCGAGATCGATCAGACAGCGTGTTATCCCTGGGTCGACCGGGGAATTTGCGGTGCCTGCGTCAGCATCTGCCCGTTGGGCAAGAAGGCGATCGGCTATAAGATGTGGAATCAATATCGTCCCGAGGTGCGTGCGGGCTGTGTTGGCTGCGGCCTCTGTGTCGAAGTCTGCCCGCATCCGAGCGTGCCGATTTGGGTTGTCTCGCGGCCGAACGATATAAAGGTATAAGGAATGGTGCGATTAATTTTTCCTGCTGCGCTGCGCGCCGCCCTGTTTGTTCTGGCTCTCACATTGTTGCCGTCGGGCTTCGCCGCTGCCCACCATGTGCTCGGCCGCCCGGCCTATAGCCTGAACGAGGATTCCAACACCCCACCCGGCACCCAATATGAGGTGCAGATCGGCGAGTATGTCGTCACCTATATGGCTTATCCCGCTTTTCCCCGGCCCGATTCACCTGGGCGGATAAATTTCTATGCCTCGCGCATCGATGACGGCACGCCGTTTGACGGCGAGGTGACGTTCAAGGTGCGCGACGATTCGTTGCTCTCGGGCATATTCGGTTCCGGCGAGCAGGAAACCCTCGGCACGCAACAGCCGGACGACAATGTGTTCCGCCAGGGCTTCCTGTTCGAGGAAGAGGGCGATTATATGATCAGTGTCGAATTCGAGGCCGCCGGCGAGCCCTATATTGTCGATTTTCAATTACGCATCGGCGAGCCGACACCGTATGGCATTCTCGGTGTTGCCGTCGCCCTGGTGCTGGCGGCGTTGCTCGCTGTCAGCCTGATACAGCGCCGCCGCGCCATGGCGGGAAAAACCCGCGGCGTGCATCAGGCGCGGAACAGATAATCGAATGGCGCACGACGCGGATCGGCGCAATTTCCTGCGCCTCGGCGCCAACAAGGCGGCTGAGATCAAAGCCGATCTGGCGAGCGACAAGGCGGCCTGGGCCGGCGACAATTGGATCCGCCCGCCCTTTGCCGAGGCGGAGCAGGAATTCCTCACCAATTGCACGCGCTGCGACAAATGCATCGGCGCATGCGAATTCAACGTTATTTTCAAATTACCCGCTGACTTGGGTCATACGGCAGCGGGCACGCCGGCCATGGATCTGCTCAACCGCGGCTGCCACATGTGCGCCGATTGGCCGTGCGTCGCGGCGTGCGAGCCGGATGCGCTGAAGCTTCCTGAACCGGATTCCGCCCCCGACAAATTTGCCCACGCCGAAATTGATACCGAGCAGTGCCTGCCCTATCAAGGGCCCGAATGCGGCGCTTGTGCAGACTCATGCCCGGTTGATGGCGCGCTCCAATGGCGCGGCCCGCGCCCGGTGATCAATGCGGACAAATGCACCGGCTGTGGCTGCTGCCGCGAAATCTGCATCACGGAGCCTAAATCCGTGATCATCTCGCTCCTACCGGTCCGATCAAAATAATTAAGTAAGCTGGAGACCTAGTTAAAGCTCCCAGGAATGCGGCTCGCATTCCGGTAAGCGCGACCGCGCGCCCGAGTTATCGAGGTAGCCAAGCGCGCGGACGCGTGCGCCCGGCGTCTGAGGGAGCAAAAAAACTTAAGGCCGCTCGCTCGAGTGGACGATGACGCAGACGAAGCGGATCGGCGTTTCGACCAGATTCTCCGGGCCATGCGCCGCTTCGGCGTCGAAAAAGAGCGAATCGCCTGGCCCCATGGCATAGGTGGCGCCACCATGGTGATAGTCCATGCGGCCTTCCAACACATAGAGGAACTCGGTGCCCTCATGTTCGAAGGCGGGAAAGACTTCTGATTTATCCGTCAGCGTAATGACGAAGGGCTCCATGGTGATCTCTTCGTCGAGCGAATGGCCGAGCACACGGTATTCATGTCCGGCACGTGTGCCGCGGCGCTGGATCTTGAGACCGCCGCCGGCGGCGACAAAGGTCGCATCGCGCCGTTCCTCGAATTTCCGCATCAAGGCCGTGACCGAAACATTGAGCGCCGAGGCGAGCGATTGCAGCGTCGTCAGCGATGGCGAGGTGTGGCCGTTCTCGATTTTGGACAGCATGCCCGACGACAGGCCGGCCAGTTCGGCGAGCTCGGTGACGGTCATGTCATGCTTGCGGCGCAACTGGCGGACTTCGCGCCCGATGCACATTTCCAGCCGATTGGCCCGCTTGTCGCGCTCCGCCGCCGATTCAAATTCGGCGACTTTGCCATTGCCTTGTTCTTCGAACATGTCCCTCGTTCCGCTCGCGGCGTACATTCGCCGCTCCAAATTACCTGGACCAACCTACAACCCGGGCAATCCGTTCGGCAAATCAATTAGGCTTGTTGAATTTCCCTTAAGGAAAATATTATTCATTTTAGTTGAATTTTCCTGTGAGGAATGTTATTTTCCTCATGTTAGTTCATTTTTATGGCGGAGCCTGAGCATATGTGCGGAATCGTTGGTCTCTTTCTCAAAAATCCCGAGCTGGATAATTCTCTTGGCCATTTGCTGACGCCGATGTTGGTGGAAATGACCGAGCGCGGCCCGGACAGTGCCGGATTCGCGGTTTATGGTCCCCAGCCGCCGCAGGCTCGCCTCAAATATACCCTGAGTGGTGCTGATGGGGCGTGCGATTGGCCGTCGCTGGCGGCGGATTTAGAGCAATTGCTGGAGACAGAGGTCGAATATTTTGTCCGCGCCAATCACGCGGTATTCATTTTGCCGGCGCAAGAAGCGCAGCTGCGCGAGTTCATCGCCGCACATCACCCTGATCTCCATATCACCGCCATTGGCAGCCAACTCGAAATTTATAAAGACACCGGCTTGCCGGCCGGTGTGGCGGCGCGGTTTGGTTTGGACGGAATGATCGGCAGCCATGCCATTGGCCACACCCGCATGGCGACGGAAAGCGGCATTTCGGGCAAACATTCCCATCCGTTCTGCTCAGGCCGGGATTTCAGCCTGGTGCATAACGGCTCGCTCTCCAACCATAATGGTGTGCGCGACAAGCTGCGCCACGAGGGCGTGACGTTTGACAGCGACAACGATACCGAGGTCGCGGCCCGCTATATCGCCCATCGCCTCGGGCGTGGCCGCTCGCTCAACGATGCGCTGCAAGATGCATTAATGGAACTGGATGGCTTTTACACCTTTGCCATCGGTAGTGCGGATGGCTTTGCCGTGCTGCGCGATTCGATTGCTGCCAAGCCGGCGGTGCTGGCTGAGACCGGGGATTGGGTGGCGATGGCGTCGGAATACCGCGCCCTTGCCGCACTGCCTGGTATTGAGCAGGCGCGCATCTGGGAACCCAAGCCAGCCACCGTCTATAGCTGGTCGCATGAACGGATGGCGCGCGCGGCATGAGAACCATCGATCTCGATACATCAAGCGTGCGCGAGCTTAATGCCGGTCTACACGGCGCAGGTGCGGCGCCGGAGGAGTGGCAGGTGCTGCATCCGCATGGCAAGCATGCGCTCGCTGTCGGCCTTGAGGCGGCGCACAAGGTCTCGATAGATGGTCACGCCGGCTATTATTGCGGCGGCATGAACAAAGAAGCCGATATCACCGTCAAGGGGCAGTGCGGCAAGGGCCTCGGCGAGAATATCATGTCGGGCACAATCCGCGTCGAAGGCAATGCGGCGGAAGCCGTCGGCGCATCCGGTCATGGCGGCCTGATCGTGATCGAAGGCGATGCCTCGTCGCGCTGCGGCATTTCGATGAAAGGCGTCGATATCGTCGTCAAGGGCTCGGTCGGCCATATGAGCGGCTTCATGGCCCAGGCCGGCAATCTCGTGGTGTGCGGCGATGCCGATGACGATCTCGGCGATTCGATCTACGAAGCGCGCATCTATGTGCGCGGCAAGACCGGCGCGCTCGGCGCCGATTGCGTCGAGAAGGAAATGACGCCCGAGCATGTGACGGCGCTCAATCAGATTCTTAAAAGGGCCGGAATGGCTTACGGTGCTGCCGCTTTCCGCCGCTACGGCTCGGCCCGCAAACTTTATAACTTTGATATCGACAATGCTGAAAACTACTGAAGAGAACACCGCGCTCGGCGGCGTCGACGAACGCCAGCTCGAGGAATCGCGCACCTTTCCCAAGGGCGTGATCGCTGAAATTCAGCGCATGGCCGATGAAGGCATCTATGCCATCAGGGGCTTCGGCGCCAAGCGGCAATTGCCGACCTTCGACGACCTGCTGTTCCTCGGCGCCTCCGCTTCGCGCTATCCCTTGGAGGGTTACCGCGAGCGCTGCGAAACCGGCGTCACTCTCGGCACGCGCCACGCCAAGAAGCCGATCGAGCTTAAGATCCCGATCACCATCGCCGGCATGAGCTTCGGCGCGCTCGGCGCCCATGCCAAGGAGGCGCTTGGCCGTGGCGCCACGGCGGCCGGCACCAGCACCACCACCGGTGACGGCGGCATGACGCCGGAAGAGCGCCAGTCCTCGAAGACTCTGATCTATCAGGTGCTGCCGTCGCGCTACGGCATGAACCCGGACGATCTGCGCCGCGCCGACGGCATCGAGATTGTTATCGGCCAAGGGGCTAAGCCGGGCGGTGGCGGCATGCTGCTCGGCCAGAAGATCAATGAGCGCGTCGCCGGCATGCGGCAATTGCCCGAAGGCATCGACCAGCGCAGCGCTTGCCGCCATCCCGATTGGACCGGGCCGGACGATCTCGCCATCAAGATTCAGGAAATCCGCGAAGTGACCGATTGGCAGAAGCCGATCTATTGCAAGATCGGCGCCACCCGGCCGCAATATGATGTGCCGCTTTGCATCAAGGCCGGCGCCGATGTGATCGTCCTGGATGGTATGCAGGGCGGCACCGCGGCGACCCAGGATGTCTTTATCGAGCATGTCGGCATCCCGACCATGCCGGCGATCCGCCAGGCGGTCGCAGCGCTGAAAGACATGAACATGCACCGCGAGGTGCAACTCATCGTCTCGGGCGGCATCCGTTCCGGTGCCGATGTTGCCAAGGCGCTGGCCCTGGGTGCGGACGCGGTCTCGATTGGCATTGGCGCGATGATCGCGCTCGGCTGCAACAAGCCGGTGTTCGCGGATGATTATGCGGCGCTCGGCACGGCGCCCGGCTTCTGCCATCACTGCCACACCGGCGCCTGCCCGGTCGGCATCGCGACGCAAAATCCCGAGCTTGAGGCGCGTCTCACGCCGGAGCGCGGCGGCCGCCTGGTGCAAAATTATCTCTCTGCCCTGGTGCTTGAGCTACAAACCATCGCGCGCGCCAACGGCAAATCGCACATCCATAATCTCGAAGCAGAGGACATGGTGGCGCTGACCATTGAGGCGGCGGCGATGGCAGGAGTGCCTCTCGCGGGAACTGACTGGATTCCAGGAAAATAATAGCTATTGTGGGGCGCTCAGGCGCGGGTTCGGCCCGTATTGGCTTGTCTGAGAACGTAATTATCCCATTAGCAATCGAAACAGGGTGACGACATGGCGAAAGACCTGGCGAAAATCGCCAAGGAGCGGAAGCTCGAATATTTTCTAATCAGTTTCGTCGATTATTTCGGCAATTTGCGCGCCAAGCTGGTGCCGGCGGCGGCGATCGGCGGCATGCAGAAGAACGGCGCCGGATTTGCCGCCTTTGCCGCCTGGCTCGACAGCACCCCGGCCGATCCGGACATGCTGGTCGTTCCCGATGCCGACAGCCTGGTTATTCTGCCGTGGAAGAAAGAAGTCGGCTGGCTCGCCGGCGATTGCTGGATGGGCGGCGCCGAGATGGCCGATACGCCGCGCGTCATGCTCAAGAACCAGCTTAAGAAAGCGCGCAAAAAGGGCTACCGCCTGAAGACCGGCGTCGAGGCGGAGTTTTTCCTGCTCAGCCCGGACGGCACGGAATTGTCCGATCCGCTCGATATCCAGGGCAAGCCCTGTTACGACCAGTCGGCCCTGATGCGGCGCTATGACGTTATTCGCGAAATCTGCGATTGCATGGCCGGGCTCGGCTGGGGGCCTTACCAAAACGACCACGAAGATGCCAATGGCCAGTTCGAGATGAACTGGGATTATGACGATGCGTTGAAGACCGCCGACCGTCATGTGTTCTTTAAATTCATGGCCCGGACAATTGCCGAAAATAACGGCATGCGCGCCACCTTCATGCCCAAGCCCTTCGCCAACCTCACCGGCAATGGCTGTCATGCGCATGTCTCAATGTGGGACAAGACGGGCAAGAAGAATCACTTCTATGACGCCAAGGGCGAGCTCGGCCTTTCCAAAATGGCCTATCATTTCATCGCCGGCGTGCTCCATTCCGCCGATGCCCTGTGCTCGATCTGGAATCCGAGCGTCAACAGCTATAAGCGCATCAACGCGCCGGTCACGTCATCCGGCGCCACCTGGTCGCCCAATTCCATTGCATATGGCGGCAACAACCGCTCGACCATGGTGCGCATTCCCGATACCGGGCGGGTCGAACTGCGCCTGATGGATGGCGCCGCCAACCCCTATCTGCTGCAGGCCGGCATTCTGGTCGCCGGCCTCGACGGCATCGCCAACAAGCGCGACCCCGGCAAGCGCATCGATCTCAATCTCTATGCTGAGGGCCACAAGGTCAAAGGCTTGCGCAAGCTGCCGCTCAACCTGCTCGACGCCATCCGCCTAACGGAGAAAAGCAAGGTGCTGCGCGATGGCTTTGGCGATTCCTTCGTGAAGAGCTACGTCAAGTTGAAGCATAGTCAGTGGGACGACTATGCCGGCTCGCTCTCGCAGTGGGAGCGCGACAACACGCTCGATTGCTAGGCGTTCGAGGCTTCGACGGCGGCGAAGAATGAGCTGAGCTTTTCGCCGTCGAGCCTGTCGTCGGTGCGCACGCTGCTGCAGAGGTCAACGCCGAAAGGTTGAACCTGCGCGATGGCTTCGCCGACATTTTCTGGCCTGAGACCGCCGGCGAGAAAGACCGGAATATCGAGCGCTTCGACAATGGCGCGGCTCAAGGACCAGTCATGCACCCGCCCGGTGCCGCCGAGTTCCTTGACCTCCAGTGTTGGGTTGCCAGAATCGAGCAGCACCGCCGAAACCTCGCCCGCCACGGCACGCGCTTCGGCGACCGATTCTTCGCCTCTGACATGGACCACCTGCACCAGCGCCACGCCCGGCAGGGCATCGCGCAGGTGGGCGTATTCGCTATGCGGCAGGGCATCGACGATTTGAATCGTATTCACATGGCAGCGGTTCTGCTGGGCAATAATTTCATCGGCCGAAAGCGCGCTGGTGAGGAGAAAGGTGCCGATGGCGGGCGGCGCGGCGCGTGCGATATCGCCAATCAAAGCCTCATTGATGACGCCCGGACCGCTCGGCATGTTCGACACCAGGCCAAGCGCATCGGCGCCATGCGAGACAGCGAGACGCGCCTCCTCCAAGCTTGAGATACAACATATTTTTACCCGCGTGCGCGCCATGACCAATATCTACACCGAAATCTCATTGAGGAAAGAGCGGCCATTGGCGAGCGCCGCCAAGCCGAGATGGCCGGCGAGCGTCTGGCCGATATCGGCAAAGCTGTCGCGCACCCCCAGCGCGACGGGCTGAACGCCGGGGCCGAAAGCCAGCACCGGCACATTCTCGCGCGTATGATCCGTGCCGGGCCAGGTCGGGTCGCAGCCATGGTCCGCCGTGATGATGGCGAGATCGCCGGGGCGTAGGCAGACCTCGAAGCTGGGCAACGCCTGGTCGAAAGCTTCGAGCGCGTCGGCATAGCCGGCGATATCGCGGCGGTGGCCGTGGAGCATGTCGAAATCGACAAAATTGGTGAGCGCCAGGAGGTTCTCTTCATCGCCACCGGCGACGCCCAAGGTTTTCTGCCACAGCGCCGCATTGCCGTTCGCCTTGACGATCTCGCCGGTGCCTTGATGGGCGAAGATATCGCCGATCTTGCCGATTGAGACGGTTTTGCCGTCAAAGCGGTCGAGCAAGGTCGGCTCGGGCGGTGGCAGGGAATAGTCGCGCCGGTTGCCGGTGCGCACATAGCTGCCGGACGGGCCGTCAAACGGCCGCGCGATGACGCGCCCGACATTATAGGTATCGACCAATTCGCGCGCGATCTCACACAGCTCCAATAAGCGCGCCAGGCCGAAGCTCTCTTCATGCGCGGCGATCTGAAAAACCGAATCAGCCGAGGTATAGACAATCGGCTTGCCGCTCTCGACATGAGCATCGCCGAGCTTGGCAATGATCTCCGTGCCTGAGGCATGGCAATTACCAAGCAGGCCGGGAAGGTCGGCGCGCGCAATCAAGGCGTCGGTGAGGGTCGCGGGGAAGCAGGGCTCTGTCCTGGGAAAATAGCCCCACTCGGTCATCACCGGCACACCGGCCATTTCCCAATGGCCGCTCGGCGTATCCTTGCCGAGACTCTTCTCGCGCGCCGCGCCGTAAGCGCCGGATATTTTCCCGCTCGCCGGCAGGCCGGGCAGCGCTTTGCCACTGCTTAAATGCGCCGCTGCGCCGAGGCCGAGGCGCATCAGGTTGGGGATGTCGAGCGCTCTCGTCGCAGCGATATGGCGCAACGTGTCGGCGCCGGCGTCGCCGTATTTTTCCGCATCCGCCGCGCCGCCGATGCCGAGCGAATCCATCACCAGCACAAAGGCGCGGCTCATGTTTGATCGAGGGGCTTGTCGGGTCCGACCCTGCGGCGGACAACCGGTGCTTTGGGCGGCGCTTCGTCGCCAATCGTGAAGGCGGCGCGTATTTCGACAGCGGCGCGGTGCGCATCCGCCTCCGTGGCGGCATGAACGATACAGAGCGGCCGCTCGGTATCGCTGCGCTCGCCAATGGCGGCGATCTCGCCGAGGCCGACGCTATAATCGATATCGTCTTCGGCCCGCCGCCGTCCGCCGCCGAGGCCCATGATGGCGATGCCGAGCGCGCGCGCATCGACCGCCGTCACAACGCCGGGCCGGGTCGGTGCGGCGGCGCAGATCACCTTGGCTTCGGGTAAATGCTTGGCGCCGCGCGCCATGATATCGGCTGGGCCGCCGAGCTCGGCCACCATGCGGGTAAAATGCTCGGCTGCCTGGCCCGAGCTTAAGGAATGTTCGGCCTTGGCGCGGCCATCATCGATATCGTTGCTGAGACCGCCGATGGTGAGAATTTCGGCGGCGAGCGACATCGTCACTTCATGCAGGCGCGCATCGCGCTTGAGGCCGCTCAGATGGTCGATCGATTCCTGCACCTCGAGCGCGTTGCCGGCGCTCCGTCCAAGCGCCTGGTTCATGTCGGTGAGAAGCGCGGCGCATGGCAGGCCGGCGCCGTTGGCGACGGAGACGATGCTTTCGGCTAGGCTGTGCGCCTCGTCAAAGGCGCTGGCAAATGCGCCAGTGCCGTATTTCACGTCCATCACCAAGCCATCGAGGCCGGCGGCAAGTTTCTTGGAGAGGATCGAGGCGGTAATCAAGGAGAGCGATTCGACCGTCGCGGTAACGTCGCGGATGGCATAGAGGCGGCCATCCGCTGGGGCCAGTTCCGCCGTCTGGCCGATGATGGCACAGCCGGCCCGTTTAACCGTTCGCCGCAACGTCTCAAGGTCGGGCGTGGTGTTGTAGCCGGGGATCGAATCAAGCTTGTCGAGGGTGCCGCCCGAATGACCCAGCCCGCGGCCTGAGATCATCGGCACGGCGGCGCCACAAGCGGCCATCACCGGCGCCAGAATAAGGCTCACCTTGTCGCCGATGCCGCCGGTCGAATGTTTGTCGAGCACCGGGCCGTCGAAACCCGCATCTGACCAATCGAGCACCGTGCCTGAATGGGTCATGGCGCGGGTCAGCGCGACCCGTTCTTCCATGTTCATGCCGTTGAAAAACACCGCCATGGCAAAAGCGCCGATCTGGCTCTCCGAAATCGCGCCGGAGGTCAGGCCGCCGACCATGAATTCGATTTCGGCGTCGCTCAGTACCGCGCCGTCGCGCTTGTTGCGGATAATTTCCTGCGGGAAGAAGTCGGTTTGGCCCATCGTCATTCGCCGTAAGGCGCCCATACATTCTTGACCGCAACCGCGTGGCGCAACACTTCCCGGCCTTCGCTGTGCTGGGCGCTATGCCAATCCCACCGGCGGCCATGATTGCTCCAGACGCGCTTGAGGTTGCCTGCTGCGGCGCGCTCCACTGCGGCACCGCCCGCAGCCGGGCCGAAATACCAAACCGCGGCCACATCATCATGCTCAGCCAAAACTTGCGCCAGTTCGTCACGCCCGCCGGTGACGATGTTGAGAACCCCGCCCGGTAGATCGGAGGTATCGAGCACTTGGTAGAGATCAGTGGCGGAGAGCGGATGGCGCTCGGCGGGAATGACAACGACGCGGTTGCCCATCGCCAGCGCCGGTGCGGCGAGCGAGACTAAAGCGAGCAGCGGATGCTCGTTCGGGCAGGCGATGCCGATCACACCAATGGGCTCATTGAGGGCGAGGGTAATACCACGCATGGGCGGCTGGTGCACCGCGCCTTCATATTTATCCGCCCAGGCGGCGGCGCTGAACAGGCGCGAAACGGAAGCGCGGACTTCTTTTGCCGCTTGTGCGCGCGAAGCGCCGGTCATCGCTATCAGGCGGTCGCGGAATTCGCCGGCGCGGGCTTCGAGATTTTCGCCGATATAGTAGATCACCTGGGCGCGGTTATGGGCGCTCGCTTTGCTCCAACCGGCGGCCTTCCCAGCCGCCTCGACCGCCTCGCGCACATCCTTGCGGTTGCCGGCACCGACCTCGCCCAGCAATGCGCCGTCGGGCGCGAGGACAGGATCGGAATAACCCGAATCCGGGCGCTTCTGCTTGCCGCCGATATAGAGCTTGGCGGTACGGTCGAGCGGCAATTCCGTGCCGGCGGCCGGCGCGTGTTGCGTTGGTTGAGCGGGCGGCGTTTCAAGCAGTGGTAATTTCGCTTGCCATTCGGGGCGGAGATATTCGACCAACCCCTCGCGCCCACCTTCGCGGCCGAAACCGGATTCACGCACCCCGCCGAAACCGCAGGCGGCATCGAACAGATTGCTGGCGTTGATCCAGACGCTGCCGCAGGCGAGCTTGGGCGCGATGTCGAGCGCAAGGTTGATGTTTTCGCTCCACACGCTCGCGGCGAGGCCATAGCGCGTGTTGTTGGCAAGGGCCACGGCTTCCGCCGGTGTGCGGAATGTCATCGCCACCAGAACGGGGCCGAAGATTTCTTCCTGTACGATCGTCGCGGCAGGCGCGACATCGGTAAACAGCGTCGGCGGATAGAAACAGCCTTCGCTCGGGCAGGCAGTTTCGGGCTGCCACTTGGTGCCGCCTTCGCGCTCTCCAACTGTAACCAATTCCTCAATACGCGCCAACTGCGTTGGCGAGACGATGGCGCCGATATCGATGCCCTTCTGCATCGGGTCGCCGACGATCAGATTTTCCATGCGGGCGCGGATCTTGGCGTAGAACGGCTCGGCGATGCTCTCCTGCACTAAGAGGCGCGAGCCGGCGCAGCAGACCTGGCCCTGATTGAACCAGATGGCGTCGACCAGACCCTCTACCGCACTGTCGAGGTCGGCATCGTCAAAAACGATAAAGGGCGATTTGCCGCCGAGTTCGAGCGACAGTTTCTTACCCGAGCCGGCTGTGGCCTCGCGGATTTTCCGCCCGACTTCGGTCGAGCCGGTGAAGGCGATCTTGTCGATATCGGGGTGCGCGGTAATCAGCTCGCCGGTGGCGCCGTCGCCGGTAATGATATTCACCACGCCGGGCGGCAGGCCGGCTTCCTGGCACAGCTCGGCAAATAGCAGGGCGCTTAGGCTGGTTTGCTCGGCTGGTTTCAAGACGACTGTGTTGCCGGTCGCGATGGCCGGGGCGATTTTCCAGGCCAGCATCAGCAGGGGAAAATTCCATGGGATAATCTGCCCGGCGACGCCGAGCGGCGTGTGGTTAGGGAATTCCTGCTCGGTGATCTGGGCCCAGCCGGCATGGTGATAGAAGTGACGCGCGACAAGCGGGATATCGATATCGCGCGTCTCGCGGATCGGCTTGCCGTTGTCTAGCGTCTCCAACACCGCGAGCAGGCGGGCATGGCGCTGCACCAGGCGGGCCAGGGCATAGAGATAACGCGCCCGCTTGTGGCCCGAGAGCTTGGCCCAGCCGGTTTGCGCTGCGCGCGCGGCAGCGACGGCGGCATCGATATCGGCTGCACCGGCCTGGGCGATATGGCCGAGCGGCTGGGCGGTGGCGGGGTTGAAAGTCTCGAAGCTCTGGCCGTCAGCGGCAGGTCGCCATTCACCACCGATAAAGAGGCCGAATTTCCGCTCATGGCCGTCCAGCCATTTTTCCGCTTCGGCGGCGCTCTCGGCTGCCGGGCCATATTCCATGCTGTCGAAGATATCGGCGGTGCTTGTCATGTCAGGCCATCGGTTGGTGGTGGCGCGCGGCATAGCGCCCGCCGGCGCGGTGCTCAAGCTGGCGTTCGATATCGGTTAAGAGGCTGGACGCGCCGATGCGAAACAATTCGGGCTCGAGCCACGGCCGGCCAAGTTCTTCTTTCATCATGAAGAGATAACCGAGCGCCGCCTTGGCTGTGCTAATGCCGCCAGCCGGTTTAAAGCCAACGCGGCAGCCCGTGCGCTCGCCGTAAGCCCGGATCATGCGCAGCATCACCAGGCTGACTGCCGGCGTGGCGTTGGTGCTTTCCTTGCCGGTAGAGGTCTTGATGAAATCAGCGCCGGCCATCATGCACACCAGGCTGGCCTTGGCGGTGTTTCTCAGCGTCGCTAAATCGCCGGTGGCGATGATGGTTTTCAGATGCGCCGCGCCGCAAGCCTCGCGGTAGGCGCGCACTTCGTCATAGAGCGCCTGCCAATCGCCGGTTAAAACATTGCTGCGATCAATCACGATATCGATCTCGCTCGCCCCGGCGGCGACAGACTCCTCCACTTCGAGAAGGCGCGCGCGCGGCGCGCTGAGGCCAGCGGGAAATCCGGCCGAGACGGCGGCGATGGGAATGCCGCTGCCGGCAAGTGCTTGCACGGCCGGCGCGATCATGGCGTGATAGACGCAAACCGCGCCGACCTGGATGCCGAGCTCGCCGGCGCCGAGCGCATCGAGAACTTTTTGCCGCACCGGCTGGCGCGCCTTGGCGCAAAGCCGTTTGACGCGGCCCGGCGTATCGTCGCCGGAGAGGGTAGTGAGATCGATGCAGGTGAGCGCCTTCAGCAGCCATGCCGTCTGCCATTCTTTTTTGACCGTGCGCCGCGCCGGGATATTGGCCGCGCGCCGTTCCACCGCGCTGGTATTGATGCGCACCTCTTCCAGCCATTCCGGCTCGAAGGCCATGCCTGGGTTGCGCCCCACCGCATCGCTGCGTGTCGGCAATATACTGACATTATCGCTCATCTCCGGCCCAGTTTGCCTCATTAGGCCGCGTCCGACGAGAGGCCGGACAAAAATTCCGGCAGCAGGCGGCTTAAGTCTTTCGCCGCCAAGGCGCCGACCGCGAGAGATTGCTCGTGGCTAAGCTCCTCATCGGTCATGCCGGCGGCGAGATTGGTGAGCGACGAGATCGCCGCGACGCGCATACCGCAGTGGCGCGCCACCAGACATTCCGGCACGGTCGACATGCCGACCGCGTCCGCGCCCATGGTGCGGAAGGCGCGGATCTCCGCCGGAGTCTCAAAATTGGGCCCGAGCAGCGCCATATAGACGCCCTCATTAAGGATAATGCCGAGCGCCGTGGCGGCGACCGCAAGGCGGCGGCGCAGCTCCCGGTCATACGCTTGGCTCATGTCGAAAAAGCGTTCGCCGAAGCGTTCGTCATTGGCGCCCATCAGCGGATTGACGCCGGTCATGTTGATGTGGTCCGAGAGCATCATCAGGCTGCCGGGCGGAAACCGCGGGTTGAGGCTGCCGGCGGCGTTGGTGAGGATCAGCGTGTCGCAGCCGGCGAGGCGAAGGGCACGGATCGGCAGGGCCAGATCCGCCGCCGGATGGCCCTCATAGAGATGCGCCCGGCCCAGCATGCAGGCGACCTCGACGCCAGCCAATTTACCGAGCATCAGGCGCCCGGCATGGCCCTCGACGGCGGCGCGCGGAAATCCCGGCAGATCGCCATAGTCGATGATGAAAGGGTGCTCAATCGTCTCGGCCAGAGCGCCGAGGCCGGTGCCAAGCACAAGTGCGAGGCGGGGTTGGAAGCCGGGTGCTTGTTCGCGGATGACCTCCGCTGCCGCTTGCGGATTATGTGCCATTTAATCCTCCCGTGGATAGAATCTAACCTATGGCACCCATACGACGGTCTCCCAAGCCCACCCGGATAGGCGCCCGATGCGCTGTGATGCGGTGCCATCACAAGCATCGGGCAACGCAGCCGGTGGGCTCGGGAGATCGCCCGAAGGGTCCCCTATCCCGGCTTCTCGATGCGTCGAGCCGCCCTTGACGAAGCTAAGGCATCGCCTGCGGGCACTCTTCTGCCGAGAAACCGGGATAGGGGATCGTATGGGTGCCATAGGTTAGATTTTATCCACTAAATTATCGGCGATAAAAGCATAGGGCAGTAAATCTCCAAGGGGAATAGTTTGGCGTAGGCCCTCCGGCCCGCACACATGCACCGGCGTCTTGGGGCCGGCGAATTCGCTCAGGCGTTGGCGGCAGCCGCCGCACGGCGTGCACAGGCGTTCGCCTTCGCCGATGACGACGATTTCGGCGATATTACGATCGCCGCCGCTCACCATGGCGCCGATCGCCGATGCCTCGGCGCATTGGCCTTGCGGATAGGCGGCGTTCTCGACATTGCAGCCGGCATAGAGGCGCCCGCTTTCGGCGCGGATGCAGGCGCCGACATGGAAGCCGGAATAGGGCGCATGGGCGTTGGCGCGCGCCATTGCGGCTTGTTCGATCATATCTTTCAGGTCCGCGCTCATTTTTCCTTCACATATGGGACGCCGCTCGCTTTCGGCGGTATCGCCTTGCCAACGAAACCAGCCAACAGCAGCACCGTCAAGATATAGGGCAGCGCCTGGATCGCCTGCACGGGGATTATTCCGATGCCGGGAATGTCGACGCCCTGCAGGCGGGCTTCCAAGGCCTGGGCGAAGGCGAAGAGGAAACAGGCGAGCAGGGTCGGCAACGGCTTCCACTTGCCGAAGATCAATGCGGCGAGCGCGAGATAACCCATACCGGCGGTCATGTCGCGGATGAAGAGCGTGTTCATGGCGATGGCGAGATAGGTGCCAGCGACGCCACAGAGGATGCCGCAGACGATCATCGCCCGGTAGCGCATGCCGGTGACCGAGATGCCCGCCGTATCGACCGCCTCGGGATTTTCGCCGACGGCTCTGAGACGCAAGCCAAAGCGCGTGCGGTAAATAAACCAGGCGGCAAGCGGCACCATGCCGAGCGCGAGATAGACGATGATATTGTGCCCGCTGATCAGTTCGCTATAGACCTCGCCGACGACCGGCACGTCGCGCAGTTTGTCGGCAAAGGGCAGATGGATCGGCTTGAAGCGCGCGATGTCGGCGATCATCGGCGTCTGGCTGCCTTGATTGAACCAGGCCAGCGCCAGCACCGGGCCGAGGCCGGCGACCAAGATGTTGAGCGCCATGCCCGATACCACCTGATTGCCATTATGGGTGACGCAGGCAAAGGCGTGGATCATCGCCAACCCTACCGAGACGCTGATGCCGGCAAGCAGGCCGAGCCAGGCCGAATCCGTCACCAGCGCGACCGACGCGGCGGCAAAGGCGGCGCCCAGCATTTTGCCCTCGAGGCCGATATCGACGATGCCCGAGCGCTCGGCGAACATGCCGGCGAAAGAGGCCAGTATCAGCGGCGTCGAGACGCGCAGCATGGCGTCGAGCATGAGCACGAAGAAGGTGATATTTTCGCCCATCGCCGCGCCTACTCTGCCGCCGCCGGTGCGGACCGGGCGCGGCGCATAAAGAGCGCCTCAATGCGGGGACGGAACATGTTCTCCAAGGCACCGGAAAAGAGAATGACCAAGCCCTGGATCACCACCACCATGTCGCGGTTGATATTCGGCATATCAAAGGCGAGCTCCTGGCCGCCCTGATAGAGCGCGCCGAACAAAAGCGCGGCGAGAAAAATGCCGAACGGATGGTTGCGTCCCATCAGCGCGACGGCGATGCCGACGAAGCCGTAACCGGCGGTGAATTCGAGCAGCAGGCGGTGATGCACGCCGAGAATTTCATTGACCCCGACCAGCCCGGCGAGGCCACCGGAGATGCACATGGCGAGGATAATCGCGCGCGACGGCATAATGCCGCCATAGACGGCGGCGGATTCATTCTGCCCGACAGAGCGAATTTCATAGCCCCAGCGCGTGCGCCAGACAAAAAACCAAAACAGCACGCAGCAGATCAGGGCGAGCACGAAAGAAAGATTGAGAAAGGAATGGCCGGCGTCGATGCCGATTTGGGCCAGAATATCATGCACGAAAGGCATGATCGCGCCGGCCTCAAAATCACGGCTCTCGGCCGATTGCTGGCCCGGCTCGATGAAAATCTCGACCATCAGATAAGTCATCAAGGCGGCGGCGATAAAGTTGAACATGATTGTCGTGATAACGATATGGCTGCCGCGCTTGGCCTGTAGCCAGGCCGGAATAAAGGCCCAGGCACCGCCGAATGCGGCGGCGGCCAAAATGCCGAGGATCAGCACGATCGGCGATGGCCAATGGCCAATGGCGAGGCCGACTACGCCGGCGCCGAGGCCGCCGAGATAGGCTTGGCCCTCGCCGCCGATATTAAACAGGAAACAATGAAAGGCGATGGCGACGGCAAGGCCGGTGAAGATGAAATTGGTGGTGTAATAGAGCGTGTAGCCGATCGCCTCGGGATAGCCGAAAGCGCCATAGGCGAGAATCGAGATCGCCTCGAACGGGTCTTCGCCGAGCGCGAAGATGAGCAGGCCGGAAATGATCAGGGCGAGCGCCAGATTGATCAACGGCACCAGCGCGTGCGTCACCCAGCGCGGCGCTTCGGTCGGCGCGCCGATGCTCACGGCGTATTTTCCTGCGATGTGGGTGCCTGCGGCGGTGTTTGCCGCTCACCGGCCATCATCAGGCCGAGTGCCTGTTCAGTGGCTTCGCTTTGCGTTACCTCGCCGACAATCTCGCCATCGAACATCACCAGGATGCGGTCGGAGAGCGAGAGGATTTCGTCGAGCTCGACCGAGACCAATAGCAGCGCCTTGCCGGCATCGCGCATGGCGACCAGGCGGCGGTGAATAAACTCAATCGCGCCGATATCGACGCCGCGCGTCGGCTGACCGACGAGCAGGACATCCGGGTCGCGGTCCATCTCGCGGCCGAGCACGATTTTCTGCTGATTGCCGCCGGAGAAAGCGCCGGTGCGGAGACGCGGCAAGGGCGGACGAACATCATATTCTTCCATCTGTCGGCCGACATCGGCGACGATGGCGGTGTGATCCATCAGCACCCGGCCATTATATTTCTCGTCGCGGTGATAGCCGAGAATGCCGCTTTCGCACGCCTCGAACGAAGTGACCAGGCCCATATGCTGGCGGTCTTCTGGCACATGGCCGACGCCGGCGGCGCGCACATTGCGCGCACCGCGCGCCGTGCCGCCGGCAATCTCCTCGCCTTTGATCAGGATATGGCCTGATTTCTTCGGCAGGATTCCGGCGAGCGCCGCCATCAGCTCCGATTGGCCGTTGCCGGCAACGCCGGCGATGCCGAGAATTTCGCCGGCATGAACCTCGAAGCTGACATTCTTGACGCGCGCCAAACCGGTATGGTCATTGACGCATAAATCCGCCACTTCGAGGAAAGCGGCGCCTGGATGGGCCGCGCCTTTTTCAACTCTGAGAAGGACGCTGCGCCCGACCATCTTGGCCGCGAGGTCCTCGCGCGTCGTCTCGGCGGTCATCACCTGAGCGACGACTTCACCGCCGCGCATCACCGTCACTTCATCGGTGAGCGCCATGATTTCGCGCAGCTTGTGGGTAATCAGGATGATGGTTTTGCCCTGTTCCCGGAGCGCCGCTAGAATGCGGAACAGATGATCGACCTCCTGCGGCGTGAGCACGCCGGTCGGCTCGTCGAGAATGAGAATATCGGCGCCGCGATAGAGCGCCTTCAGAATTTCGACGCGCTGCTGCACGCCGACCGGCAGTTCGCCGACAATCGCATCCGGGTTCACTTCAAGATTGTAATCGCGCTCGAGGCGCTGCAATTCGCTGCGCGCCGCCGCCAGGCTGGGCGCCAGCATGCGCCCGCCTTCGACGCCGAGCACGATATTTTCCAAAACGGTGAAGGTGTCGACCAGCATAAAATGCTGATGCACCATGCCGATGCCGGCGGCGATGGCGTGCTCGGGGCCTTTGATTTGCACCGGCTCGCCACCCACGCGGATTTCGCCGCTATCGGCTTGGTAGTAGCCATAGACGACGCTCATCAGCGTCGATTTGCCGGCGCCGTTTTCGCCGATAATGCCGTGGATGGTGCCGGGCGCAACCCGGACATTGACGTTGCTATTGGCGTGAACGGTACCGAACCATTTTTCGATGCCGATCACTTCGAGAGCGGGCGGGGCGGCGCCGGAGGGGGGCGAGGCTTCTCGCCCGCGATCCGACGCCGCCATGAAAGTCTCCCTAATCTTTCCGTCCGCTCATCTGCGCCGCGGCCCGCGTTCAGGCTTGGCGGCGCCCCTCCCTACTGCGCCATATAATCCGTTACCTCGACCTTGCCGCTGATGATGTCTTTGCGCGCGGCTTCGATCTTCATTTCCATATCGGCGGAAACGAGATCACGATTATATTTGTCGAGCGCGAAGCCGACGCCATCTTCGGCCAGGCCGAGAATCTTGAAGCCACCCTGCCAAGTGCCATTCTTGGCGGTCATGAAGGCTTCATAGACGGCCACATCGACGCGCTTGACCATTGAGGTCAGCATCGTGCCGGGATGCATGTAGTTCTGGTTGCTGTCGACGCCGATGGCGAGTTTGCCGGCATCCTTGGCCGCCTGATAGACGCCTACGCCGGTGCCGCCGGCGGCTGCGTAAACCACATCCGCGCCACGGTCGAACTGGCTGCGCGCCAACTCGCCGCCCTTGGTCGGGTCGTTCCATGCCGAGGGGGTCGTGCCGGTCATGTTCTGATAAACCTCGATATCGGCATTGACATATTTCGCACCTTCGACATAGCCGAGCGCGAATTTGCGAATGAGCGGAATATCCATGCCGCCGATGAAGCCGACTTTGCCGGTCTTCGAGGCCAGCGCCGCCGCCATGCCGACTAGGAACGAGCCTTCATGCTCTTTGAAAATTACCGACTGCACATTCGGCAGATCGACAACCATGTCGATCAGGGTGAATTTGATGTCGGGGAATTCTTTCGCTACCGTCTCGACAGCCGCCGCCTGGGCAAAACCCATGGCGATGATGACCGTGGCACCGCGCCGCGCCATGTTGCGCATCGCCTGTTCGCGTTGCGACGGGTTGGTGACTTCGAACTCGCGGTAGGTAACGCCGCTTTCCGATTTGAATCTCTCAGCGCCATTATAGGCGGCTTCATTGAAGGATTTGTCGAACTTGCCGCCCATATCGAAGACGATGGCGGGTGAAAAATCATCGGCCGATGCCGGACCCGTCGCCAATGCGCCGGTAACCGCCAGAGCCAGCGCGGTAAGCGCGCCAGTAAATAGTTTCTTCATATTACTCACCTCCCAGTGTGGCCTGTTTTCATTTGTTTAGGCTTGTAGGTTAGCGGAGTTAGTGCGCCCGCCGCCAGCGATAATTCGCCTAATTGAAGCCTTTGAGCGGCATTTTGTGATCACGCTGCAGCCAGTTCTCCGGCAGGTAACGGCAGATTCCGTCAACAAGATGAAGCGTATAGGCGTGGCGCGATTGGGCCGAGCGGTTGGCGGCGCTGCCATGCGGGAACATACCGTCGAAAATAATGAGGCTTCCCTTGGCCACTTCGAGCGGCACGAAATCGTTCTCCGGCCAGGGCGAACCGTCTTCGGTAATGGTTTCGACGCCGCCGCCCGGCGCGCGCAGGAAACGCGATTTCAGGCCCATACGGTGACCGCCCGGCAGGCCCCAGAGGCAGCCATTCTCACGCGTCGCATCCTCGAGCGCGAACCACATGCCGAGCACGCGCGACGGCTCGGTATGGAGGAAGGTGGCATCCTGGTGCCACACCACTTCGCCGCCGATGCGCGGCGGTTTGAAAATCAGCATGGATTGCAGAAGGAGCGGCTCGGTCAATCCGGCGCCGCGCGCAATTTCATCCAGGCCCGCTTGGCGCGAGAAGGCATCGAACACCGGGTCGAGATCGTGCATGGCGTGGCCGATCTTGTTGATCGAATCGAACTTGTCCTGGCGCAACGCGCCATCATCACCGAACGCATCCTGCTCGAAGAAAAATCGGACCTTGTCGCCCGATTCGAGAAAATAATCGTCGCTCGTCTGTTCCTGCTCAAGCGTCGAAAAGATGGATTTTTGCTCGTTTTTCTGTGGCGGCTCGAAGGCCGCCACCAGCTCCGCCGTCCGCGTCAAAAGCGCATCGCAATCCGCGTGCGAGGTAAAATTCTCCAGCACGAGAAATCCGTCGCGTTGATAGTCGCTCAGTTGTTGGCTGTTCAGCATGTTTCAGCTCTCGGGTTACAGGGCTGGGCTTTATCGTTATACAATCCAGCACCACACGGAAAGGAAATCGTCATGCGGCTTGGTTTGTTTACGGGCTATTCAGGGCCCAAATTCTCTATCGACATGGATATGGTGCTCGAGGCCGAACGCCTTGGCTTCGATTCGATCTGGACCTCGGAAGCCTATGGTTCGGACGCGGTGACGCCAGCGGCCTGGATATTGGCGCAAACCTCGCGCATCAATGTCGGCACCGGCATTATCCAGATGCCGGCGCGCACCCCGGCCTGCGCCGCGATGACGGCGATGACCCTGCAGGCGCTTTCCGGCGGGCGCTTTATTCTCGGCATCGGCCCGTCCGGGCCGCAGGTGATCGAAGGCTGGCACGGCGTCGCCTATGGCCGCCCGCTTACGAGAACGCGCGAGTATATCGATATCATCCGCCAGGCGCTCAAGCGCGAAGCGCCCGTCACGCATGACGGCTATCACTATCAGCTGCCCTATAAAGGCGCGGATGCGAGTGGCCTCGGCAAGCCGCTCAAAAGCATCCTGCACGGTGATCCAAGCATGAAGATTTTCACCGCCGCCGTCGCGCCGGCCGGCATCCGCCTGTCCGCCGAGATTGCCGACGGTATGTTTCCCATCTTTATGTCACCCGAGCGCTTCGACGTGTTCGCGGATGACCTCAATTCCGGTTTCGCCAAAGCCGGCAGCGGCAAGAGTCTCGCCGATTTCGAGATCGCGCCGATCGTACCGCTCGCCATGGGTGACGATATCGAAGCCTGCCGCATGCCGATCCGCCGTCACTTGGCTCTCTACATTGGCGGCATGGGCGCGCCGGGTAAGAATTTTTATAACGACTACGCCAAGCGCCTCGGCTTCGAGGAAGCGGCGGTAAAAATGCAGCAGCTCTACCTCACCGGCAAAAAGGCCGAAGCCGAGGCGGCGGTGCCCGAAGAATTGATCGACGCCATCGCCCTGGTCGGCCCGGCGGCACGCATCAAGGAACGCCTCGCGGTATGGAAGGACGCCGCTAGGCAAGGCAAGGTTTCGTCGCTCCTCTTAAGCGGCGGCAGCTCCGTTGATGCGCTTCGTTTCGTTGCCGAGGAAGTGCTTTGATTTAGGCTGGGAGGCGCACAATGAATGTCGTGATTATCGGGCTGGGCGCGATTGGGCGCATGATTGTTGACGGCGTGGCGGGCGATGAATCTCCCGTTCGTCTCGCCGGTGTGGCCGTGCGCCCGGCGCGCGCCGAAGAAGCGCGGGCGGAGCTGGTGTCTGATATTGCGGTTTTCACCTCGCCTGAGGAAATTGTCGCTGCCCGGCCCGACATGGTGGTCGAGTGCGCCGGGCAGGCGGCGCTGCGTCAATATGGTGAAGCGCTGCTCAGCTCCGGACTTGATCTCATGGTGGTGGCGACCGGCGCGCTGGCGGACGGCGATTATCGGGCGCGGCTGTTGGCGGCGGCGGAGAAGGGCGGCGCGCGCCTGCATGTGCCGGCCGGCGCCACCGCCGGGCTCGACGGCCTAGGTGCGCTGAAGGCGGGTGGCCTCGACAAGGTCACCTATGTTTCGACAAAACCGAGCCATGCCTGGAAGGGCACGCCGGCCGAGCAGGCGTTTGACTTGGAAAATTTGAGTGAGAGCACGGTGATCTATGAGGGCCGCGCCGAGGCGGCGGCGCTCGACTATCCGCAGAATGCCAATCTTGCCGCGACCATCGCCCTCGCCGGCGCCGGCTTCGACAACACCTTCGTGCGCTTGGTGGCGGATCCGCATGCCGTGACCAATTGCGGCCGCATCGAAGCGGAGGGAAAATTCGGCCACATGATCATGGAAATGCGCGGCCAGCCGATGGCGAGCAATCCCAAGACTTCCGCCGTGACGGCGCTCAGCCTGATCTATGCACTCAACAAAGAAACCGGCAGGTTTGTAATTTAGTTACTTAGTTTCACGCTGGAGGCTGCCGCGGATGACCAGGGCGAGGCCGACGAAGAGCAGCACCAGGGCCAACCAAATCCATATACTGTGCGCCTCGCTGTGGATCAGCATGCCCCAGGCAATGCCGGACAAGGTGGCGATATAATTCTGCACCGAGAAGAATACCGGGCCGGCGAGGCGGATGATTTCGAGCAGTAGCCAGAAGAAAACCGCGTTGATCAGCACCACCGCGATCAAGGCCCAGTCGCCGCCGGTCATGATGCCGTCAAACCACCACCAGCCGCCGGAAGCCACCATCACCACGCCCATAATAACGGCGCCGGTCAGCAAGATCGCCGAGGCGAGGGCGAGCGATGTGGTTTCGGGCGGGCGCAGCACTGCGATCAGCACGTTGGCCATGCCGTAACAAAGCGGGGTGATAAACGAGACCAACACCCAGATCACCATGTCGGGCGAGGGCAGGCTGGTCTGCGGCAACACGACAACGAGAACGGCGGAAAGGCCGACACCCAGCCCGGCCAGTTTGAACGTATTGACCTTGTCGACGCGCAGCATAAGCGCGAATGCATAGGTCAACATCGGCACCAGGGTTTGCTGCAACCCGACCACGCCGGCGGGCAGCTTGGCGGCGACAAAATTCACCACCAGCAGCGGCACGGACATGCCGATCGAGCCCAACACGGCATAGACCATGAGATGGCGCGGCGTTAAGCGCGGCGGACGGCGGACGAATAGCGACAGGATCAGCAATATGAGACCGGCGCCGAGCGCCTGCCAGAACACATAGGGAACAAACGGAATGCCGTCGGTGATGGCGATGCGGTTGAGGGAGAATGTCAGGCCGAGCGATATCCCGGCGGTGAACAGCATCGCCGTCGGCACCAGGCTAAAGTTCAACTTCGCCGGCGCAGCGGGCGCCGATTCGGCCTGCGTCACAGGCGCGGCCTCGGCGCTGTCCGCCGCCGCCGTGGAGGGATCCGCCGGCGGTTGAAGCCAACGGCTGCCGCATTTGGCGCAGCGCACCTTGCGCCCCGCCGGCTCAAGTGCCTGTGGGTCGACCTTAAAGTGCGAAGCGCAAGAGGGGCAGTTGATGATCATGGCGGCTTTCGCGGTGCAAACCGGTTAGCGAATTGATTGCGCGGGTATAGTGCCTCCACATGGCGCCGTTCGCACCAATAATGTGGTTAAGTTGTTGGAATAGACTGTTTCAGAAAATCGAGCGTGAGGCGGCCCATGCCGTGCTCGTGGAGATCGTTATGCCCGGCTTCGGGATAAATCTGCATCTGTTTCGGTTCCGATGCGGCGGCAAAGAGCTTCTTGCCAAAGCGGACCGGAATGGTGCCGTCGCGCGCGCCGTGCACGATCAGAAGCGGCGCCGCCACGCTGGCGATCTTGGCTTGTGAATCGAAACGGTCGAGCACAAGTGGTTTTACTGGCAGGAGCGGAATGCGCGCCTGGGCGACATCGGCGATGCTGTTATAGGGCGCTTCCAGCACCAGGGCGGCGGGCGCCTGCTCGCTCGCCAATTGCACGGCAACACCGGTGCCGAGCGATTCGCCGTACAGCACGATGTTGCTGGCGGCGAAGCCGACTTCCAGCAGATAGTCGCGCGCCGCGCGGCCATCGCGATAGAGCCCGTCTTCGCTCGGCTTGCCCGGATTGCCGCTATAGCCGCGCCAGGTCGTCAGCAACACGCCGAAACCGGCATCGAGAAAGGGCCGCACCTTGTCGGCGCGCATGCCGATATGGCCGGCATTGCCGTGAAAATAGACCAGGGTCGGAAGGGCATCGCGTGCCGGCGGGCGGTGCCAGGCGAGCAGCGCCAGACCATCATCGGTCTCAAGCGTTACTTCGGCCATCTCCGGCACGCCGCTCTCGCCCGGTGCCGGGCACTGCGAATCGGGAAAATACATCAAATGACGCTGGCCGGCGAAGACGCCGCCAAGCGCCACGCCATAGGCGCCCACCCCCGCCGCAATGCCGCGCCACAGCCACTCATTCATGCCGCATGTCCCGTTAAAAAAAACACCCGGCGCGATGGCCGGGTGTTTTGGATTAGATCGTGCCGTCTGCTATTCGCGGCCACCGCCGAAAAGCATCAGCAACAGCATGAACATATTGAGGAAGTTCAGATAGAGCGAAATCGCGCCCATGATGGCTTTCTTTGTCATCACGTCCTTGCCGTCGCTCTCCACATAGCTCTGCTTGATGCGTTGAGTGTCATAGGCGGTGAGGCCGGTAAACACCAAAACGCCGACCACGGAGATGACAAAATGCAACACTGAGGACTGCATGAAGATGTTCACCACCATGGCGATGATCACACCGATCAGTCCCATAAAGAGGAACGAGCCCCAGCGCGCCAGGGAGCGCTTGGTGGTATAGCCATAGAGGCTCATGGCGCCGAAGGTGGCGGCGGTGATGAAGAACACGCGCACGATGCTGGTCGCCGTATAGGTGAGAAACACATAGGACAGCGAGGCGCCCATCAGGATGGAAAACACCCAGAACAAGGTTTGTGCCGTGCTCGGCTTCATGGTCTTGATCTTGGAGCCCATGAAAAAGATGATGCCGAGCGGTGCAAACATGACGATAAAGCCGATGCCCGAGCTGAACAGCGCCTGATAAAGGCTGGTATGGGCGACGACATAGGCAACAATGCCGGTCAGCGCCAGGCCTGAGCCCATATAATTGTAAACCCGCAGCATATAGCTGCGCAGACCCTCATCGACCTGGGCCTGTGTCAGTGTGGTACCGAAAGCGCGGCGTTCCGAGCCAGTGGCCATGGAATATGTCCTCATCTCAATTTTTGGATTTCCTGAGCATCATATAAGGCTAAAAGCGTTGTTTTTCAACATTGCAGGTAAATTTTCCTGATCAAATTAGTCGGAATCGTGTCTAGGATAAGCCATATGCAACGTCTCTTTGTCGCTATCGACATGCCGCCGGCCGTTAACCAGCGCCTGATTGGCCTGTGCCAGGGTGTGAGCGGGGCAAAATGGGCGGATATCTCGCATTTTCACCTAACGCTGCGCTTCATCGGCGATGCCGATGACGGCCTCATGAGCGATATCGAGCTTGCCCTGGCCGAAATCGAGGCGCCGGCCTTCGAGCTCGCCCTGAACGGCGTCGGCTATTTCCCACCGCGCGCCCCGGCCAAAATTCTCTGGGCCGGAATCGAGCCCGAGGGCCTGCTGATCCGTTTGCGCGATCAGGTGGTTGCGGCGCTGGGCGCGCTTGGCCTTGAACCCGAGCACCGCAAATTTGCGCCGCACATTACCCTCGCCCGCTTCAAACGCGGCGCGCCGTCAGAGCAAGTGGCGGAATTTTTGAGCCGCCATGCGCTGTTTCGCACCGAGCCATTTCCGGCCAACGAATTTCATCTCTATTCGAGCCTTTTGCGCCCGGATGGCGCGCTGCACCGCATCGAGGCGAGCTATCCGCTGGTCGATGTCGCGGCGTTTGGCGGCTAACCGGATTCCTCAATATCTTCCATGTCATCGTCGGAAAAGCCGAAATGATGGCCGATTTCATGGATCAGCACATGGCGCACCACATCCTCGAGGCGCGCATTATTCTCGACCCAATAATCCAACAGCGGGCGGCGATAGAGAAAGATCATATCGATATCGTGGCGCACGTCGCTAACGCTCTTGTCGCCGATCGGCACGCCCTGATAGAGGCCGAGGAGGTCGAACGATGAATCGATCTCCATCTCGCGCATCACCTCGGCGGTGGGAAATTCCACCACCCGGATGCGCACCTCGGCGGCGTGCTTGCGGAGCGTCTCCGGGATGGTCTCAAACACGCGCGCGGCGATCTCTTCGATGTCACCCGCTGTTGGCGGCGTGCCCTCACGCGCGTTCATTGAGGCCTATCTCGGCGCCATACGGAGCGCACCGTCGAGGCGGATCACCGTGCCGTTGATATAGCGGTTCTCGGCGATGTGCTTGGCCAGCGCGGCATATTCGTCGGCATGGCCGAGGCGCTTGGGAAAGACTGTCGTCTCGACCAATGATTGGCGCACTTCGTCGGGCAGGCCGTCCATCATCGGCGTATCCATCAGGCCGGGCGAGATGCAGTTGACGCGGATTCCCTCGCGCGCCAATTCGCGCGCATAGGTGATGGTCGAGGCAGCGACGCCACCCTTGGAGGCGGAATAATCGCCTTGCCCGATCTGGCCCTCGAAAGCGGCTATCGAGGCGGTGGTGACGATCGCACCGCGCTCATTGTCTTCGAGCGGATCCATCGCAGCCATATCGGCGGCGGCGAGACGCATCGAGTTGATGGTGCCAATCAGATTGACCCGAATAGCGCCGGTCAGCTTTTCGAGCGGCGTAGCACTGCCGTCGCGGCTGACCAGCTTGGCGCCGGTGGCGATGCCGGCGCAGGCGATAAAAATACGCGCCGGGCCGATAGCGTCGCGCAAGGAGGCCATCGCCGCCTCATGGCTGGCCGCGTCGGTCACGTCGCACGCGGCCGACGCGCCGCCGAGCTCGCCCGCCACCTTGGCGGCGAGCGCTTCGTTCATATCGAGCACACCGACGGTTGCGCCCGCCGCGGCGAGGGTGCGCGCTGTCGCCTCACCGAGGCCCGATGCGCCGCCAGTGATGTATGCCGTCTGGCCTTTGATTTCCATCTCTCGTCTCCTTGGATGTGTTGTTTGCCCGCTTCATAGCAGAAGCGGGCGAATAGAATCCAATCAATCCGGGGCGGCGTCCGGCGTTGCCGCCTTATCACCGCTCCTTGGTATTACGCTGCAATTTTGCTTCGCGCCGTGCGATATAGATAGCGCTTGCGGCAATCAGTGCCGCGCCCGGCCAGATCCACACGCCCGGCACTTCGTCAAAGGCGAAGTAACCGATCAAAGCGGCAAAAGGCAGGCGGGTGAAGTCGAGCGGTATGATCGACGAGGCCTCGACCAGGGACAGCGCGCGGGCCATGCCGAAATGGGCAATCGTCGCCAACAGGCCGATCACGAACAGCCAGCCCCACTCGGCCAAACTCGGCATGGTCCAATAGGCGATGGCCGGGCCAAGCGAGAGCGGCGTCATCAGCAGATTCATGTAAAAGACAATGGCGATCGGCCGCTCGGTGCGGGTTAAGAGACGCACCAGGGCCATCGATATGGCGAACATCAGGGCGGCGAAGATGGCCAGCAGGCTGCCCAGGCCAACGGTTTGCGCGCCCGGCTGCATGACAATCAGCACGCCGCAAAAGCCGACAATGGTGGCAGCCCAGCGGCGCCGGCCGACCTTCTCGCCGAGCAGTAGAATGGCCACCGGAATCATCCAGAGAGCGACGGTAAAATTAAGCGTGATCGCCTCGGCCAGGGGCGTGAAGCTGAGCGCCGAATACCACGCCCACATGGCGCTAATGCCGATTACGGCGCGGATGCCATAGGCCTTAAGCGCCGGCGCCGGTGGAAATGCGAAGCCGATCCGCCACATCACCGGAAGCAACAATACCAAGCCGATGACGTTGCGGAAAAAGGCGATTTCAAACGGCGATATGGTACCCGAGAGATCGCGGATAAGCGCCGACATGCCGGAGAAGCAGGCGCAGGTGAAGATCATCAACAGCGATGCTTCGATCGGCGGGCTGAGCAGGCGGTTGCCCGTGGCGGATCGATCAGATCCCATTGATGACGACCAAGGCGCTCGCCGCTTTGCTCAGCGCCCGGGCGCGCGCCCAGGGATCGGTAATCTTGGCCGCGACATCGACCGCTTCGCCGAGCGTTGCCCGCCCGGTGGCGCCATCGCCACCCGCCGCCTGCGACGATGCCAGATCGGCGAGAACGAAAGCCTTGTCGAGCGGATTGGTCAATCCGCGCGCCAGGGTGATCGCCTCATTGCTGAGGCGGGTGGCGCTATCTTCATCGCCATTCTCGCGCGCGATCCGGCTCATCGTCACATAGGCATTGATGCGCAGTTTCATGTCTTGAATGGAATCGATCAGGCGTAGCGCTTCCACCATCTGATGGCTGCGCGCCATGGCGAGCACGATGCGGGCGAGGACGAAGGAATGCATGTAGCCGAACTCAATGCCGCGCGCCTGCTTCAACGCATCGTCGAATTCCTTCAGTGCGGCGTGCGATGCCGCCAGGCAGGCGCGCGCCTGCTGGCGCTCGGCCGGGCGCGAGATGGCTGATAAGGTGGTTTGCGCGATCTCCAAGGTTTGCCGGGCGCGTTTTTCCCGCCCCGAGCGCAGTTCGGCAATAACGATATCGCACAGCGCCTGCACCCGGTTTTTGGCCGAGCCGATGCGGGCGATCATGATATTGGCTTTTGCGCCCTCGCCGACGGCGGCCATCAGCGAGGCCATTTCGCTCAGTGCCCATTCGCGGAACAGTTCGGCGGTGATGCTATCGGCCAGGCGCTCGGCTTCCATCGCCAGGCCGTGCGCCACATCGCCGTACCCATGCGCGAGATAGGCGTGCGCGGTGGCGACCAATGTCGGCAGCCGCTCATGCGGCGCTTCGATCAGCGATACCGTGACCTCGGCAAAGTCCGGCCGGCCGGCGGCCAGTTGGCCTTCCGCCACGGCACGCAGCGCCTTGTCGCGCAGCGTTGCATCGGGTACTTGCTGGGCCGCCGCCAGCGCCTCTTCGATGCGCCCGGCGCGGGCAAGCGCCACCGCGATACCGCTCAACGCGGCAATCACCGAGCGTGGATCATTGATCGCCCGCGCCACGCGCAGCGCCTGATCGGCCTGGCCGATGCGCGCCTGGGCCTGGATCACTTCGCTGAGCGCCCAATCGCGGAGATTATCCTTCTCCACGCTTTCCGCCGCGTGCTCCGCCTCAACAATCAGGCAGGCCGGTTCGGGCGCTTGATAGCAGCTCTCGGCGCGTGCCTTGAGAGCCTCCAAATCGGGTTTTGCGCCGGTCACCACAGCGCGCGCCTGTTGCGCCCAATCCGGCCCGAAGGCCTGTTCGAGATCGCCCCGCGCCTGTTCGATCTGGTCTTTCTGGGCGCGGTCAAGACGCAGCAGGAGATGTTGCGCCTCGCCGGCGGCGGAGGTCAGGGTATCGAGCAATTCATGGCTCGGCTTGCCATCGACGGGCAAATTGGCAAAGCGCTGGAAGGTGCGGATGGCCTCGGCGGTCTCGGCTGACATGACGCCGCCGATGCGCCCGCCATAAAGGCCGATTTCGGCCAGACGGAGCTGAATCTGGCGCACCAACAGGCTGTAGCGCCCAGTTTGGGTTTCGGCATCAATATCCGTATCGCCGAGCGCCGCCGGGATCAGATGGGGATTGGCGTATGGTGCGCCGGGCTGCAGTGTTGCGCCGGCACCCGTTGCACTGGCCGCAACGAGAATCAGCGCCAAGGCCGATACAGCGGCGGCACGCAGCCAGTGCTGCGTGTCAAAGTCCAGATTCAATATTTTCTCCACAAGCGATAATAGCCGCGCGCGGCTCGCCGGCATATTGAATAAGGCCGGCAAATACCCATATTAGTCTTGCAGGCGGCGCTGATCGTTCGGGCCGGCCTGTGGTGAGGTCGTGGCGCGCCGGGTTTCCCCAATAATTGGCGCATTTGCGGCCTTGTCGTCGAAATACTCGCTCGAGAGGAGGAGTGCCGACGATGACCAGATTATCGCCGTTTAACAGCCCGCTTCTGCTCGGGTTCGACCATTTGGAGCAGATTCTTCAGCGGGTATCGAAAACTTCCGGCGACGGATATCCCCCCTATAACGTGCTGCAGGCGGACGATGATCGCCTCCGTATTAGTTTGGCCGTGGCCGGCTTTAGCGAAGACGAATTGTCGGTAACGGTGGAACAGAACCAATTGCACATCCACGGCCGCCAAGAGGAAGACCCCGATGCGATCTATTTGCACCGTGGCATCGCGGCCAGGCGCTTCCATCGCACTTTTTTGCTCGCCGAGAGCATCGAAGTGGAGGGGGCGACGCTCGACAACGGGCTGTTGAACATCGATTTGATACGGCCCGAACCGGCGCAGTCCGTACGTACTGTTGAAATCCAGCGCCGGGCGGCAAAGGGCGGCGAAAAGAGGCAGCTCTATGAGGCCGCGCGGGATCGTAAGGCAGCGACAACACGGAGAGGGTCACTATGAATATTAAGGCAGACCACCGTTTGGACCTGGATGCCACCCTGGGCGGCCTCGGCGATTCCAATATCGTGTTTATCGATCGCCGGCAGTGGGAGGGCAGGCTGCGCTATGTCATCGTCGATGGCGAGAGCGAAATCATCGGTGTTGCCGATGACCGCGAGGTTGCCTTTGCCGCGGCGCGGCAATACGGCCTGGAGCCCGTCAGCGCCCACTAATCGATTCAGACATCCGAATCAGAAATCATCCTCGTCGAACTGCGCCATGGCGGTCTTGCCGGTCATGATGCGCAGGAACAGTGACGCCGATTCGGGCAGCAGCTTGTACATATAGAAGCGCGCCGTCTTCATTTTGTTGGCATAGTAGCGCGCATCGCCATCGGCATTGCCGTTTGCCTTCTTCGCCGCTTTTTCGGCCATCAACAGCCACATATAGCCGATCGCCACGAGGCCGAACATTTTGAGATAGTCGGTGGCGACGGCAGCGGCTTCTTCCGGATCACCCAAGCCTTTTTGCGCGATCACCAGGGTCGCCTGTTGCAGTTTGCCGAGCGCCTTGGCGAGCGGCAGAACGAGATCCTTGAGCGCTTCGTCTTCCTGGTGCGCCTCGACAAAGGCGGTCGCCGGGTGGAAGAAGTGGCGCAGCAGCCGGCCGGTTTTCATGCCCAGTTTGCGCCCGACCAGATCGAGCGCCTGAATACCGTTGGTGCCTTCATAGAGTTGGGCGATGCGCGCATCGCGCACCAATTGCTCCATGCCATGCTCGGCGATATAGCCATGCCCGCCATGTACCTGGACCGCAAGGTTGGCGGCTTCGAAGCCACGGTCGGTGAGGAACGCCTTGATGATCGGCGTCATTAATTGCACCAGCTCATCGGCGTCGCGGCGCACCTCGGCGTCCGGGTGCTTGGTCGAAATATCGAGCTTCAGCGCCGTCCAATAAGCCAGCGCGCGCGTGCCCTCATTATAGGCGCGCGCTGTGAGCAGCATATTGCGCACGTCGGGATGGACGATGATCGGATCGGCCTTCTCGCCGCTGTCCGCGCCCCTGGCCAGGCTCTTGCCCGAGCGCCGCTCCTTGGCGTAGGCGGTGGCCGATTGATAGGCGGTCTCGCCGAGCGCCAAACCCTGCATGCCGACGCCGAGGCGCGCACCATTCATCATGGTGAACATGCAGCGCAGACCCTTGTGCGCCTCGCCAATGAGGTAGCCCTCGGCATCGTCGAAATTGAGCACACAAGTGGCCGAGCCGTGAATGCCCATTTTCTTTTCGATCGAGCCGCACGAGACGCCGTTGCGCGGCCCCAGTTCACCGTCCGCCTTGACGTTGACTTTCGGCACCAGGAACAGGGAAATGCCGCGCACGCCATCGGGCGCATCGGGCAGCTTGGCCAGCACCAGGTGAATAATATTGTCGGCCAGATCATGCTCGCCGCCGGTGATGAACATCTTGCTGCCGCTGATGCGGTAGGCGCCGTTATCGCCGGGCACCGCTTTTTTACGAATCAAGCCGAGGTCGGTGCCGCAATGGCTCTCGGTCAGGCACATGGTGCCGCTCCACGAGCCATCTGTCAGGTGCGGCAGATAGGTGTCTTTGAGCGTGTCGCTGGCATGGGTCTCGATCAAGGCGGCGGCGCCGCGCGATAATAGCGGGTAGACGCCGAAGGCGAGATTGGTCGAGCACACCATCTCTTCGATAACGAAATTGAGCAGCGCCGGCAGACCCTGGCCGCCATATTTCGGATCGGACGAGATCGATTGCCAGCCGGCGCCGACAAAATCGTCATAGGCCTGTTTGAAGCCGGACGGCGTACGCACCACGCCATTCTCGTAGGTGCAGCCTTCCTCATCACCAATGCGATTGAGCGGCAGCAGCTTGTCCTCACAGAATTTTGCGCCCTCTTCCATGATGGCGTCGATGGTGTCCGCCGTGGCGTCTTCATAGCCCGGCAATTTGGATAATTGATCCGCTTCGAGCATTTCATGCAGGACGAAACGCATGTCGCGCAAGGGTGCTTTATAGGTTTGCATTGTCTATTGCTCCTGCCGCTTAGTTTCTCAGCGGCTTGCCGGTTTCCAGCATATGTTCCATGCGGGCCATGGTGAGAGGGTCTCGCGAGAGCGTTATCAGCGCCTGGCGTTCGAGGGCGGAGAGATCGTCTTCGCTCACCGCATCGGTGGTGTCGGTTTTGCCGCCGGTGAGAACGATGCCGAGTTGATCGACCACAGTGAGATCGTGCGGTGTCGCCTTGCGCGTTTTGGCGAGGCCGCGCACCGCCATCATCAGCGCCACGCGGGCTGATTTGCCGGGCAGTTTGATCTCCTGCGGCTCGGGCGCGTGATAGCCCTCGGCCAGTTCGAGGGCGCGCGCCTTGGCGTCGGCGAGGAGCCGGTCACGGTTGGCGGTGACTCTGTCACTGTCGCGCAAATATCCCATGTCGAAGGCTTGTGCTGCCGAGCGCGATACTTTGGCGAGGCCGATGGTCTGGAACAGTTTGGATATCACCGGCATGGCGCCGCCGCCGAGGATGCCGCGGCTCTTGCCGGTGAGGCCCCGCACCAACAGCTCCTTGCAGCCGCCCCAACCGGGAATGAGGCCGACCCCAACCTCGACCAGGCCGATATAGGATTCGGCATGGGCCTGCACCGCATCGCAGTGGAGCAGGCTTTCGCAGCCGCCGCCTAGCGCCATGCCCGAAGGCGCGCCGACCACTGGGAAGGGGGCGAATTTGAGCGCCTTGAAAGCGTCCTGGCCCTGCTTGATCATGTCTTCCATCATCGGCCACGCACCGACATTTATGGCAAACAATGCCAAGCCTAGGTTGACCCCGACCGAATAATTGCTGCCCTCATTGTGCAGCACCAGAGCCTTATAGCCCTTGCCCACCGCCGCGACCGACTGGCCGATCAGCTTGAGGGTTTCCGGGTCGATGGCGTTCATCTTGCTGTGGAATTCGAGGCAGGCGACGCCGTCACCGATATCCCACAGGCTGGCCGAGCCGTTGCGCAGGATCGGCTTCGAGGCGCGTTTGACATCGCTCAGCAACAGCACGCCGGCTGGGCGCTCGATCGTCACATAGCTGCCGTCGGTGCTGAGATATTGCAGGCGGCCCTGCTCGGTGCGGTAAAATCCGCCCTTCTCGGCGGCGAGCGCCACCAGCGCCGGCACATCGCGGTTTTCCGCCTTGAGGCGCTCGGCAAACCATTCGGCGCCGATCTTGTCGATCATCTCGAACGGCCCGCTCTTCCAGGCATAGCCGAGTTTCATCGCGTCATCGGCGGCGACTACCGTATCGGCGATTTCGGGAATGAGGTCGGCGGCATAACATAGCGTGCTCGACATGACCTGCCAGGCGAAGGCGCTGGCAGCATCGCCATGCTCGAACAATTTGCGCGGCGAGCTCTTGGCGGCGCGCACGCTGTCCGGTGTCAGCCTGAGCGCTTTCGAGTAATTCCCGGTGGCAAGGTCGATCACTTCCTTGACCGGCTTACCGCTGTCTTTGTTGAGGCGGTAGAAGCCGCCCTTGCCTTTGCGCCCGATCGAGCCCTCGGCGATCATTTTGACGATCAGTTCCGGCTCGCCGTAAAGCGCGCGGTAGGCGTCATTCTCGGGCACGGTGTCATAAAGGCTCTTGCTCACCAGCGGCATCAGGTCGATGCCGACCAGATCCATCAGGCCGAAAATGCCGGTCTTGGGGATGCCGAGGGCGCGGCCGATGGCGGCGTCGGCTTGCTCGACCGTGACCGTGCCCTTGAAGGCTTCGACCACCGCCGCCTGAATCCAGAAGGTGCCGATGCGGTTGGCGATAAAGCCCGGCGTGTCCTTGCAATCGACAACGCCCTTGCCGAGCTTGATATCGGCAAATTCGCTCACCGCCGTGATGGCGTCCGCGCGCGTGTTGCCGCCGGCGACAATCTCGAGGAGGCGCATATAACGCGGCGGATTGAAGAAGTGGGTGATGAGGAAGTCGCGTTGGAAACTCTCGTCCATGCCGTCCATCAGATCGCGGCACGGAGTGGTCGAGGTGTTGGAGGAGACAATGCTGCCGTCTTTTCGCACGCCATCGATCAGGCGGTAGATCGCCTGCTTGATGTCGCGCTTCTCAATCACCGCCTCGACGATCCAGTCGGCATCGGCCAGCAGTTTCAGATCGTCCTCGATATTGCCGCAGGTGATGCGTTTGGCGGTGCGCTTCTCCATGAAGGCGGCGGGTTCGGTTTTGAGCATGCGCTCCACGGCATTCATCGCCAGCTCGCTGCGTTTCTTGGCGCCGTCCGGCACGATATCGAGCAGCACCACGTCATGGCCGGCATTGGCGACATGGGCGGCGATGCCGCTGCCCATCAGGCCGGCGCCGATAACGGCAACCTTGTTAATCGCCATCAGGCCGCCTCAAGCACGGTCGAGATGCCCTGGCCGCCGCCGATACACTGGGTGGCGAGCGCGTATTTTTTGCCTTCACGCTTGAGTAGTTGCGCCGCCTTGCCGGTGATGCGGGCGCCCGTGGCGCCGAGCGGATGGCCAAGCGCCATAGCGCCGCCGTCGAGGTTCATCTTGTCGAGGTCGATCGACAGTTCGCGCACACAGGCGAGCGCCTGCACGGCGAAGGCTTCGTTGAGCTCGATCACGTCGATATCCGACATGCCGATGCCGGCGCGCTCGAGCGCCTTGACGGTGGAGACCACCGGGCCATAGCCCATGATCTCCGGCTGGCAACCGGCGACGGCGATGCTTTTGATCGATGCCAGGACGTCGAGATTGTTGGCCGAAGCAAAATCCTCGGTGCAGACCAGCACGGCGGAGGCGCCGTCGGTAAGCGGTGAGGAAGTCGCCGCCGTGACGGTGCCCTCGGCGTCGAAGGCCGGTTCCAGACCGGCCAGGGATTCCATATTGGTGCCGGGGCGGATACAGCCATCCTGATCGATTGTTTCGCCCTCGCATTCAACCGCGACAATCTCGCCGGCGAGGCGCCCTTCTTCGCGCGCCGCTGTCGCCTTGGCATGGCTGGAAACGGCAAGCTGCTCCTGCTCCTCGCGCGGTATCTGGTATTTCTGCGCCAGGTTTTCCGCCGTCTCGCCCATCGCCATATAGGCGCCTTCATTCTTTTCGTAGAGATCGGCATTGGGCATCGGATTGTAGCCGCCCATGGGAATGCGTGACATCGATTCGACGCCGGCGCAAATAAAGGCATCGCCGGCATTCATCTGGATCGCGCCGGCGGCAAAGTGAATCGATTGCATCGACGAACCACAGAAACGATTGACCGTGACGCCGGCGACGGAAATCGGCAGGTCGGACAACAGACCGACAATACGCGCCACGTTGAAGCCCTGCTCGCCTTCGGGAAAGGCGCAGCCCATGATCAGATCCTCAATACCGGCGGGATCGATGCCGCTGCTCTCGATCAGCCCGCGCACCACATCGGCGGCCAAATCGTCGGGCCGTTTTTTCACCAATTGGCCCTTATGGGCGAAATGGAAAGGTGATCTTTTGTATCCTGCGATGACAACGGGTTTCATGGCTCTAACCTCGCGCTAATAAGTTTTAATCCGGCCTGTGTATCACGCCGGTGGGGTGGGTTTCGACTCAAGAAGATGCGGTTTTGTCGTGTTTGGCCGCTTCCTCCGCGACCAATTCCTTTTTCGACAGCTTGCCGATCAGGGTTTTTGGCAATTCGTCGCGGAATTCGATCTCTTTGGGCATTTCGATGGGAGAGAGCTTGTCTTTGAGAAAGGCGCTGAGACCTTCCGCGTCGAGGCTCTGGCCGGCGCGCAGTTTGACATACGCCTTGACCGTCTGCTGGCGGTACTTGTCCTCAATCCCGGCAACGGTGACTTCCTCGACCGCCGGGTGGCGGTAAATCGCCTCTTCGACATGGCGCGGATAGATATTATAGCCGCCGGCAATAATGACTTCTTTGAGCCGGTCGATGAGGAAGGTGTAGCCGTCCGCGTCGATATAGCCGACATCGCCGGTATGGAAGCGCCCGTCGAGGAGAGCCGACGCGGTTTCTTCTTCGCGTTTCCAATAACCGCGCATGACCTGCGGGCCGGTGATGCAGATCTCGCCGGTCTCGCCTTGCGGCAAAACGGTGGACGGGTTTTCGACATCGGTAATCTCGACAATCGTACCCGGCGTCGGCAGGCCGAGCGAGCCGGCGCGTGACGTCCCGGTCGGCGGATTACACAGCGCCACCGGCGAGGTTTCGCTGAGGCCATAGCCTTCGAGCAGGCGGCAGCCGGAGAGGGATTCGAATTTTTCCTGCACGTCGCGCGGCAGGGTATCGCCGCCAGCGAGGCAATATTTCATCGATGTCAGGTCGTATTTTTTCGCCGCGACATCGGGATGGTTGTTGATCGCGATATAGATCGTTGGCACGGCGGGGAAGAATGTCGGGCGCTTTTTGTGGATGATTTTGAGCGCCGTCTCCAACTCGAAGCGCGGCAGCAGGATCATCTTGGCCCCGGCATGGACGCTGAAATTCATCACCACCGTCATGGCAAAGACATGGAAGATCGGCAGCACGCCCATCATCACTTCCTCGCCGAAATTGGTTTCGGGGAAGAAATAGGTCGCCTGCTGCACATTGTTGGTGAGGTTGGCGTGCGTCAGCATGGCGCCCTTGGGCTGGCCCGTCGTGCCGCCGGTATATTGCAGCACCGCGATATCCTCGTGCGGATCAATCTCGACCGCCGCGGGCCGGCCGTCATTGGCGATCAGGCTTTTAAACGAGATGTGGCGGCTGTCGGATGGTATCTGGGCGATGGAACTGCGCCGCAACAGGCGATAGAGCAGGCTTTTCGGGAATGGCAGTTGCTCGGCCATGGTGACGGTGACGATTTTCTTTAAGCCCGTATTACCCAGCATTTTGGCCGCTTTGCCGTAGATCATCGGCATGTCGAGGGTGATCATGGTTTCACACTCGGAATCTTCGATCTGCTCGCGGATTTGGTCCTCGGCGTAAAGCGGATTGAAATTGACCACCGTACCGCCGGCCCTCAAGACGGCATAGTACGAGATTACCATAGCCGGGCAGTTGGGCAGCATCAGGCCGACGCGGCTGCCTTTCTTCACCCCTTGTGCCTGCAAACCCTTGGCGGCGCGGTTCACCAGCTCGGCCACTTGGCTGAAAGTGTAGATACGGTCCATGAAATCGATGGCGGGCCGGCCGGCGTATTTTTTTGCCGCATTTTCCATCAACTCCGGCATGGGAGAGGGGATAAGCGGCGCGTTCCAATCAATATCGGCGGGAAGGGATTTTTCCCAAAAATGAGGCTGTGCGCTGGGCTGTGTTGGTTCAGACATTGATCACCTTTATAAGGCGCGAAAGCGCAAACTTACGCTTCGCTGCCACAAATCACTCGACAGATTAGCATGGTAAATGCTGAACATTTTGTATAATATTTACTGTTAGCTGTTCCGGTCAAGCAATTTTGACCGATTCATATCTCTCGGGGCAATATTTCTCCCACATGAGTAAAAACAGTCCGGTTAACCATGTTAAGTGTTAGCCAAGTTGTGCCTTGAATGGTTAATAGTAATTTACCGTCCTTGACGTTGAGGATTGGCCGGACCACAGTTACCGCCGGGGTTGTTAACCTTTAATACAAGCTAAGATAGACGAGAGGTCCGCTCCAAGAATGCCGGACGGCAATAAACCCAAGATTTTAGTAATTGATGATGACGACCTGGTACGTGCAACAATCGTTGCCGTGCTGGACCGTGCCGATGTTGAAGTTTCGGAAGCAGCCGACGGCGATGTCGGCATGCGCCTGTTTGAAGAAGGCGGGCATGACGTCGTCATCACCGACATTCTGATGCCCAATCGTGAAGGCATCGAGACAATTCGCGATTTGCGGCGCAGCAATGAGGGCGTGAAAATTATCGCCATTTCCGGCGGCGGTAATATCGACAAAATGCAATTATTGGATTTGGCGCAAAAATTTGGCGCCGACCGGGTGCTACCGAAACCCTTCACGCCACAGCAGGTGCTCACGACACTGGATGAAGTGCTGGCGGAGCGCGCTTAGACTTCAGGTAGCCTTAGCTGCGTCTCGGGTATTTTTCCGCAACATAATTTTCGACGATCGCCTGAAATCCCTCTGCAATGCCGTCGCCGCGCAGCGTCACCGATTTTGCCCCATCGATGAACACCGGCGCCGCCGGGCTTTCGCCGGTGCCCGGCAGGCTGATGCCGATATCGGCATGTTTGCTCTCGCCCGGGCCGTTGACGATGCAGCCCATGACGGCGAGCTGCATATCCTCGACACCGACATAAGCCTTGCGCCATTCCGGCATGCGGGCGCGCACATGGCTCTGGATTTTTTCCGCCAATTGCTGAAACACGGTGCTCGTCGTGCGTCCGCAGCCGGGGCAGGCGGTGACCAGCGGGGTAAAGGCCCTCAGACCCATGGTTTGTAATATTTCCTGGGCGACGATCACTTCCTGCGTACGGTCACCGCCCGGTGACGGCGTGAGCGAGACGCGGATCGTATCGCCGATGCCCTGCTGCAACAGGATAGCGAGTGCCGCAGTGGAGGCGACGATGCCTTTCGAGCCCATGCCTGCTTCGGTTAGGCCGAGATGGAGCGCATAATCCGAGCGTGCCGCGAGATCGCCATAGACCGCCACCAGATCCTGCACCTGGCTGACCTTGCAGGAAATCACGATGTGATCGCGCGCCAGGCCAATCTCCTCCGCCATCGCCGCACTTCGAAGCGCCGATTCAACCAAGGCGCTGCGCATCACCTGTTGCGCCTCGAGCGGTGCATCAAGGTCGGCGTTGCGGTCCATCATTTCGGCCAGAAGTTCCTGATCGAGACTGCCCCAATTGACGCCGATGCGCACCGGGCGGTCATATTCGAGCGCCACTTCGATCATCGTCTGGAACTGGCGGTCGCGTTTTTCGCGGAAGCCGACATTGCCGGGATTGATGCGGTATTTCGCCAATGCTTCGGCGCAGGCCGGATGCTCACGCAGCAATTTGTGGCCGTTATAGTGAAAATCGCCGATCAGCGGCACGGCGCAATTCATGCCATCGAGGCAATCGCGGATATGCGGCACCGCCGCCGCGGCCTCGGGTGTGTTGACGGTCAGGCGGACAAGTTCCGAGCCGGCCTCGGCCAGCGCCTTGACCTGCGCCGCCGTGCCGTCAACATCCACCGTATCGGTGTTGGTCATCGATTGGACCAGCACCGGCGCGCCGCCACCAATACGGTAGGGGCCAACGCGCACGCCGACGCTGGCGTGGCGCGGGCCGAGAGACATGCTGCCGTTCATCAAGCGCTTCTCTGCTTAGCCGAGCACTTTTTCCTTGGCGCGGTGGAGAAAGTCGATCGTCGAAGCGATCGTTTTCTCCGGGCATTCCACCAAATCCGCATGGCCGATATCCTCGTAAACGATCATTTCGCAGCCCGGAATATTATCCGCGACCCATTGCGCGCCGGCGCCCGTGCTGCCGGTTTCCATAGGCGTTAACATATCTTTTTTAGCGGTGATGACGAGGGTTGGATTGGTAATTTTTTTGCAGTCCTCGCGCAAATCCATGTTCTCCATGGCGATGCAGGCCTGCACCACCGTTTCGACGGAGTTGAGCCCGACAATGGTGCGCACCATGTCAATCAATCCCGCGCCGTTCGGGCCGTCGAGATAATCCGCGCCGACCGCCTGGGTCACGACATGATCGGCAAATTCGGGCGAGCAGCCCCACGAGGTCGCCATATGGCGCCAAGTGCGGAACATGATCTTGCGCATGCCATCACATTTGGCGAAGGCGCAATCACTCACCACGCCGATGCATTTTTCCGGATATTTAGCGGCGAATTTAAGCGCGATCATGCCGCCGGCCGAGGTTCCCATGACGTGCGCGCGCGGGATGCCGAGCTTGTCCATCAGCGCCGCCAGATCATCGGCCCAGAGATCGAGGTCATAGGATTGCAGCGGCCGGTCGGTCTGGCCGTAGCCGCGCTGATCGTAGCTGATGAGCTTGAAGTTCTCAGCCAGGCCTTCCCACACCATGGCGAAATTCTGGCGCCCGAACAGCGAGCCGCCGATCAGGGCGAGCGGTTCACCATCGCCCATATATTCATAAAAAATATTAATCCCGTTTGCTTCGACCTTCGGCATGATTTGATTCCCGTTTACCTGGAGATAGCCGCCGCCTTTGCGGCGCGGCATTCGCGGTCATTATGCCGCTTGAGCGCGGCAAGGTCGATGGCGGGATTTGAAGTTTAGGCGACGGATTTTTGCCGCTCGGCGCTACGCTGTTCGGCGCGCAGTTCCTTCAATTCGAACGGATCGGCATGGATATCCTCTATGTCCGCGCCGGCGAGGAAGGCACGCTTTTTGGCGGCGTGGACCATCGGTGGGTTGCCGCAGAGATAAACCCGCCAATCCTTGAGGTCTTTGTTTTCGCCAAGTGCGACATCGTCGGCCCGGCCAGAGGCGTAGCCGAGCGGCGGATTCTCGCCCGAGAGACAGCCCGTATAGCTGAAATTGGGGTAGGTCTGGGCCAGATCAAACAGGCTGTCGCGGTGGTAAAGGCCGGCCGGCTCGCGCGAGCCATGATACAGCCGGACCTGGCCGCTATGTCCGTCATTCAGCGCATCGCGGGCGATTGCCACCAATGGCGCTAACCCGGTGCCGCTGCCAATCAACAGCAGGTTTTGTTCAGGCTTGCCGGGCAGGTAGAAGCAGGCGCCGTTCGGGCCCTGGATATCGACGTTTTCGCCAACCTTCATTTCATTGAAGGCCCAGTTGCTCATTTGCCCGCCGGGCAGACGCTTAATGTGAAATTCGAGATATCTGTCGAGGTTGGGCACGCTGGCGAGGGAATAGGAGCGGCAGAGGCCGTCGCTGCGGCGTAAATTGAGAAACTGCCCGGCGTGATAATAAAGCGGTGTCGCCGGCTCGAGAATAACGCGGCAAATATCGGGCGCCAACAATTCGCGCGACTGAATCACGGCGCGCTGATAGATCGCCGCATCCTCGGCCTGCACGACCCGGATATCGCCCTCGGGCACGCACAGGCAGGAGAGGAAATATCCCTCGACGCGTAGCGTTTCGCGTAAACCCGCTTGTGCTTTTTCCGGCACGCCGCCATCGGGCGTGCGCATCATGCAGTTGAAGCAAGTGCCTTTGCGGCAGGAATAGCTCGGATTTTCGCCGTTGCGCAGCAGGGTATCGAGGACCGATTCAGAAGGCTCGGCCTCGTAAACCCTGTTGCTGAATTCTACGCTCGGCATTGTTTGCCTGCTTCGCACCGTTGCCTATTGATTGAGAACGTCGCCCTTCGTGCTGGCGGCGATAGACATGATTTCACCGGCGATATTCTCCGGCACGCCGAGTTCGCTCAGCGTAGCTTGCAAGTGGCCGGCCACGGCGTCGAAGTGCGAGCCATTGAGGCCGTCCGCGACGAGCTTGGCGTGCGCGGTGCGCAGATCCTTGCCGGAATATTCATTGGGCCCACCAAACACCATGGTGAGGAACGCTTTCTGCTTTTCGCGCTGGGCGTCCATATCGGTATCGTCAAAGAATCCGCTGATAGAATCATCGCTCAATACTTTGCGATAGAACACATCGACCGCGGCATTCACGGCAGCTTCGCCACCAATTTGCTGATAGATCGACTCGGTCATTTTGAGATTCCCATAAAGTGATAAATATCTTGCAGTGGAGCTACGAATATCCACCGAAGGCGTTACGAAAGGGTGAAAATTGACCGTAAATTGATACCGAATTAAGGCCCTACAGCCTGCGCGGCGATGGCGGCAAAGATGGCGTCGAGCTCGGCTGCCATCTCATCCAGGGCGGCGCTCTTATAGGGCGCGAAAACCGCTGTCGGCGTGCGGTAGGTCAGGTTGGCGCTGCCGTCCGCATTGGCGGTGAGATAGAAGCGGAGCGGCGCCTCGATACCGGATTGGATGCTCGCATCCAGCATGCGCACGGCATAGTCGTTGCGAAATACGCCGATCACCATATTGCCGGCAATGTCGACGCCGCGCCGTTTGGCCCCGGCGCTGGCGCTGGCCTTGCTCACCGTGAACATGCCATTGTCCTTGATCGCGCCGCTGAGCGCCGTCACCAGTTCGGCGAAAGGTTTTTCACTCGCCAGGCTGCGCGTGCCCGGATGGGGCCATTCGGCGGCGCCAAGCGGCGGCGCAAGCAGGAACAGAATTAAGGTGGCGAATACAGAGTGTTTTAAAAAGCGCGGCATGGTCTCTCCCGGTCTTGAGCAATTGTTTTAATGCCGGGATTATAGAGGGTGATTTGCGCACGCGGGATAACAGTCGGGTGAAGTGGTGTCGAGTGGATTTCTAAGCGATAGCCGGCAGGCGGGCGAGGTGCTTTCCAGGCTCGCGGCGGAAGACGTGGCGTGTCTGCCGCTGTTGCCCGAGCCCGAATTGGCGCCGCTGCTCGATGCGGCGCGCGGGCTCAGCTACCGCACCGCCCGGGGAGAAGTCGGCGCCGGCGCGCGCGCGGTGCGGCAGGATTTCGATATCTGCATGGCGCCGCCGCGGCCTGGGCCGCTATGGGGTTTGGTGGCGCGGGTTGAGAAATTTCTTGGCAAAGCTTTTGCGGAGAACCGTCCCGCCTTGTTGGACGGACCACTCATCCTGAATGACCTCGTCGTCCAACACTATCAAGCCGGCTCGTCCGGCATCACCGCGCACCGCGATCATGTTCGCTATACGGGTTTGGTGGCTTTGATATTGCTCTCCGGCGAGGGCGGGCGCTTTTTTGCCTGCACTGAACGCTCCGGCGAGGGCGCGCGGGAGATAATATGGCGTCCGGGCAATCTGCTGCTGATGCGCGCGCCTGGTTTCGCCGGGCGAAATGACCGCCCCTTCCATTATCTTTCAGACGTAACGACGGAGCGCTACAGCATTGGTCTGCGCCACGACACGCAAGCATAATTCCAACAGGTCATAAAGAATGACCCGTTTTGTGCGCCCTCAATCGCCGGGCGAGCGCATCCGCGCTCTTGGCTTACCTCGCATTCGCCCGGGCGCGCAGTCGCGCTTGCCAAAAGGCCATGCGCAAAGCGCATCGCTCTTTCGTATCAGAGGTTAATCTTCGCCCATCTTGAGGGCGGCGAGGAAGGCTTCGTGCGGGATTTCGACATTGCCGAACTGGCGCATGCGCTTTTTGCCGCGCTTTTGCCGGTCGAGCAGTTTGCGCTTGCGTGAGACATCGCCGCCATAGCATTTGGCGGTGACGTCCTTGCGCATCGCGCTCACCGTCTCGCGCGCCACCACCTTGCCGCCGATCGCCGCCTGGATCGCGACCTTAAAGAGCTGGCGCGGGATCAGGTCCTTCAGACGCAAACAGAGCGCCCGGCCGCGCGCCTCGGCCTGATCGCGATGCACCACCATGGAGAGTGAATCGACAGGCTCGCCATTGATCAGGATGCCGAGCTTGACCAAATTGCTCTCCTGATAGCCGTCGAGATGGTAATCGAAGCTGGCATAGCCGCGCGAGATTGATTTCAGCCGGTCGTAAAAATCGAACACCACTTCATTGAGCGGCAGGCGGTAGGTCACCAGGGCGCGGCTGCCGGCATAGGTGAGGTCGGTCTGCTCGCCGCGCTTCTCTTGGCAGAGGGCCAAAACGGGGCCGAGATATTCGTCCGGCACCATGATGCTGGCCTTGATCCAGGGCTCGTCGATGGCGCGAATTTTGGTCGGATCGGGCATGTCAGCGGGATTGTGCAGATCAAACTCTTCGTCCTGCGTGGTGCGCAGGTGATAGACAACGCTTGGCGCCGTCGCCACCAGGTCGAGATCGAATTCACGCTCAAGCCGCTCTTCGACGATTTCGAGATGCAACAGGCCGAGGAAGCCGCAGCGGAAGCCCATGCCGAGCGCGGCCGAAGTCTCGGCTTCATAATGGAAGCTCGAATCGTTCAGGCTGAGCTTGGCCAGGCTTTCGCGCAGGCGCTCGAAATCGTCGGAATCGGCGGGAAAGAGACCACAAAAGACAACCGGCACGCTCGGCTTGAAGCCGGGCAGGGGCTCGGCGGTCTGGCGCCGCTCCTCGGTGAAGGTATCGCCGACCTCGCATTCGGAAACATCCTTGATGCTGGCGGTGATGAAGCCGATTTCACCCGGGCCGAGCGCCTCGACAATCTCGTTTTTGGGGGTAAACACACCAACGCGCTCGATATCGTGTGTCGAGCCGAGCCCCATCATGCGCACCTTAATGCCTTTTCGCAGATACCCGTCCTGCACCCGCACCAAAATCATGACGCCGAGATATTGGTCGTACCAGCTATCGACGAGCAGCGCCTTCAGGGGCGCGTCCGCATCGCCCTCGGGCGCCGGCAGGCGCTCGACCAGGGCGTCGAGCACCTCTTTCACGCCCTCCCCGGTTTTGGCGGAAATGGGTAGCGCGTCGGTGGCATCAATGCCGACGACATCCTCAATCTGTTGCTGAATACGCTCGGGCTCGGCCGAAGCGAGGTCGATCTTGTTGAGCACCGGGATCACTTCATGCCCGCCATCGACAGCGAGATAGGCATTGGCGAGGGTTTGCGCCTCGACCCCTTGGGTTGCATCGACCACCAGCAGCGAGCCTTCGCAGGCCGCCAACGAGCGGCTGACCTCATAGGAAAAATCGACATGGCCCGGCGTGTCGACCAGATTGAGGGTATAGGTTTTACCGTCTTTTGCTTTGTGCTTGAGGCGCACCGTCTGCGCCTTGATGGTAATGCCGCGCTCGCGCTCGATATCCATAGAATCGAGAACCTGGCTGGTCATCTCGCGTTTTTGCAGGCCGCCGCAAATCTCGATCATGCGGTCGGCCAGGGTCGATTTGCCATGATCGATATGGGCGATAATGGCGAAATTACGAATGAGGGCGAGATCGGTCATGTCGGTCTTTAATAATGAATAAAAAAAGCGCGCCGTCCGGCCGCGCGGGTAGGCTCAGCCGCGCAGCTCTCCGCCGGCGACCTTTTTAACACTGTCGATCACCTTTTTCGCCACAGCCTCGATCTCCGCATCGGTGAGCGTGCGATCGCGGGGCTCGAGGCGGACGGCGATGGCGAGCGATTTCTTGCCTTCGCCCACGCCTTCGCCTGCATAAATATCAAACAGGGCGACATCGGCGATCAGTTTCTTATCGACGCCGCGCGCCGCGCGCAGCACATTTTCAGCCGGCACATCGGCATCGACAATAAAGGCGAAATCGCGCTCGACGGCGGGAAAGTCGGAAATATTGAGCGCCGCGCGGGTGCGCCCGGCCTTGGCTTTGGGTGTTGGGATGGTGTCGATGAAAAGCTCGAAACCGACGAGCGGAAAATCGACATCAAGCGCCGCCAGGATCGCCGGGTGCAGCTCGCCGAAATGGCCGAGCACATTTGGCCCGAGGGCCAGAGTGCCGGAGCGCCCGGGATGGTACCATTCGGGCGCTTCGTTCTTGATCTGGAGGCTCGCCACCGGCGCACCGGCAGCACCGAGCGCCGCCAGGGCATCGGCCTTGGCATCGAAACAATCGACATCGCGCGCCGGGGTATAAGGGTTGCGGTTCACCGCCTGGCCGGCGCGCACGCCGGTGATCATGCGGTGCTGCGCCTCGGCTGTCGCGCCGGCATATTGCGGGCCGCCCTCGAACAGAGCCAGATCTGCGAAGCCGCGATCCGTGTTGCGCCGGCACGCCATCACCAGATTGGGCAGAATCGAGGGGCGCATAACATCGAGGTCGCTGCTGATCGGATTGGCGAGGGTGAGTTCTGGCGGTGCGCCACCAAAGAGCTTCGCTTGCGCCTCTGGCATAAAGGACCAGGTGACCGCTTCGGACATGCCGCGCGCGGCCAGAGCGCGGCGCGCCCAGCCGAGGCGGCGCGGCGCCAATGCGATGCCTGAGCCAGCGCGGCGCTGCAAACGCGGCAGGGAGACCGCCGGAATATTGTCGAAACCGTGGATGCGCAAGACTTCCTCGACCAGATCCGCTTCGCCAACAATATCGCCACGCCACGCCGGCGGCTCGGCGGCAATATGATCGGAGCCCAATTCCTGGGTTCCAAAGCCAAGTTTCTGCAGGATCGAATCGCAGGCCAGCGCATCCAGTTCCACGCCACCGAGAGAATGGACGCGGGACGGGCGGAAGGCGACCTCGCGCCGCCACTCGGGCACGGCGCCGGTGACAACCAGCTCGCTTGCCTCGCCGCCGCACATCTCCTGCACCAGGCGCGTTGCCGCTTCCATGCCGGGCACGGCGAATTCAGGGTCGACGCCGCGCTCAAAGCGGTAGCGCGCATCGGATTCGAGATTGAGCTTGCGCCCGGTCGCGGCTGTCCGCACCGGATCGAACAATGCAATTTCGATAAAGACGTTGGTGGTCTCTTCGGTGCAGCCCGAGCTTTCGCCGCCCATCACGCCGGCCAGGCTGAGCACGCCGTTGCCATCACCGATTGCCGTCATCTCGCCGTCGAGGGTGTATTCCTTGCCATTCAGCGCATCGAATTTGGCGCCGTCGCAGCCGGTGCGCAGCCACAGATGATCGCCGGCAACCTTATCGGCATCGAACACATGCACCGGGCGGTTGAGATCGATGGTGAGATAATTGGTCATATCGACCAGGGCCGAGATCGGCCGGAGGCCAACCGAGAGCAGGCGGTCCTGCATCCATTTCGGGCTGGCGCCATTTTTGACGCCCTTGATATAGCGCCCGACAAAGAGCGGGCAGGCATCTTCCATGCCGTCTGAAAATTCGAAACGCACACCCAGCGGGCTTTTGAAGCTGCCCACGATTGGCGTCACGTCGGGTTCGATAAAGCGCCCCATGCCGGCGGCGGCGAGATCGCGCGCGATGCCGGAGACGCCGAGGCAATCAGCGCGGTTGGGCGTGATGGCGATATCGAACAGCGGATCATCGAGGCCCATATAGGCGGCGAAAGGCTGGCCGATTGGCGCGTCTTCGGGCAAATCGATAATGCCCTCATGCTCATCGCTGAGACCCATCTCGCGCTCCGAGCACAGCATGCCGTTGCTCTCGACACCGCGGATCTTAGATGGCTTTAGCTTCAGCCCGGTGCCGGGAACGGTGCTGCCCGAGGGCGCGAACACGCCTTTCATGCCGGTCCGCGCATTCGGCGCGCCGCATACCACCTGGACATGCCCGTCGCCGGTATCGACGACGCAGAGGCGCAGCTTGTCGGCGTTGGGGTGTTGTTTGGCTTCGATCACATGGGCGATATGGAAGGGTGCGAGCTTCACCGCCGGGTCTTCGATGCTCTCCACCTCGAGGCCGATGGCGGTCATGCTGGTGGCCAACTCGTCGACCGATTTATCGGTCTCGAGATATTGGCGGAGCCAGGACAGGCTGAATTTCATCGTGTCAGGCCGCCGACCAGGCTCGGCACGTCGCCGGCGGCGAAGCCGTAATGCTTCAGCCAGCGCGCATCGGCATCGTAGAATGTGCGGAGATCGGGAATGCCATATTTCAGCATCGCCGAACGCTCGACACCGAGGCCGAAGGCGAAGCCCTGATAGCGCTCCGGATCGACGCCCGACATTTCAAGGACACGCGGATTGACCATGCCGCAGCCGAGAATTTCCATCCAGTCGGCGCCCTCGCCGATGCGCAGCACACCGCCCTCGCGCGAGCAGCCGATATCCATTTCCGCCGAGGGTTCGGTGAACGGGAAATAGCTCGGGCGGAAGCGTACCGGTAGTTTATCAACCTCGAAGAAGGTCTTGGCGAAATCGATCAGGCAGCCCTTGAGATGCCCCATATGGGTGTGCTCATCGACCACCAGGCCTTCGATCTGATGAAACATCGGCGTGTGGGTGATGTCATAGTCGCAGCGATAGGTGCGGCCCGGCGCGATGATGCGGTAGGGCGGCTCGCCCGCCTTCATGGTGCGGATCTGCACCGGCGAAGTGTGGGTGCGCAACAACAGGCGCGAGCCGTCTTCGTGCTCGGGGAAATAGAAAGTGTCGTGCATCTGCCGCGCCGGGTGCTCGGGCGGGATGTTAAGGGCGGTGAAATTATGGAAATCATCCTCGATGTCCGGCCCTTCGACGATGGAAAAGCCCATATCGCCGAAAATTACCGCCATCTCGTCCAGCACCTGGCTAATGGGGTGGATGCGGCCCTCATCTTCGGGTCGTATGGGGAGGGTGATATCGACTTTCTCGCCGCCGAGACGGGCATCAAGCGCACCGCCCTCTAGTGCGGCGCGGCGCGCATCGAGCGCTTCGGTGAGTTCACCCTTGAGGCGGTTCAGTTCCTGGCCAGCCGCTTTGCGCGCCTCCGGCTCGAGCCCGCCCAGACCCTTCATGCGCTCGGTCAGGCGGCCCTTTTTGCCAAGCGCGGCGACGCGCGCCTGGTCGAGCGCCGCCAGATCGGCCGCCTGTTCGAAGGATGCGAGCAATTCCGCTCGAAGCGCTTCTAAATCCTGCAAGACTCTCTTTCCTCCCGGCGCCCGCCGCGAGGTGGTCGACCGTATTCTATTGCGGGCGTCAGTTCTTCGCGAGACTGCCGCGCGCCTGCTCGACCAGCGCTTCAAACGCCTCGGGCTCGCGCACAGCGAGATCGGCCAGGACCTTGCGGTCGATGGCGATGCCGGCCTCCGACAGGCCGTGGACGAATTTGGAATAGGTCATATCATGGGCGCGCACGGCCGCATTGATACGCTGGATCCAAAGAGCGCGGAAATCGCGCTTGCGCGTGCGCCGGTCGCGATAGGCGTATTGCAGCCCTTTCTCGACCCGTTCGATGGCGACGCGGAAATTGGAATTTGAGCGCCCGCGATAACCGCTGGCGCGGGCAAGCACTTTTTTATGACGGGCGTGCGATGTGACGCCCCGTTTGACGCGAGACATAGCCGGACTTCCTTAAATGTAGGGCATCCAGCGTTTTACCGCCGGCGAATTGGTTTTATCCATGACGCTCAGCCCACGATGGCTGCGGCGTACTTTCTTTGCCTGTTTGGACAAATTGTGGCGATGCTTTGCGTGGCCGCGGCGCAATTTCCCGCTGCCGGTAATCGTAAAGCGCCCTTTGGTGCTGCTCTTGGTTTTGAGCTTAGGCATTTCTATTTCTTTCTCTCTATTTTATCGCCCGGCCAGCCTCATAAAAATGGCGGGAATGGGCGAAAGTCGTGACAAATCGGGTGGTTGGGCATGCCTTAAGCCGCGCCACCTCTACGAGGGGGCAGTTTGTAGCCACAGTGGCGCCAAAATGCAAGCGATAGGATGGGCTATTTACGCGACTATTTGGCCATCCAGTGGAGCACGCGCTTTTTCAGCATTTTGGGCCGGATCGGCTTGACGATGTATTCATCTCCCGCCGCTGCGGGCGAATTCACATTCCAGCGCCATGCGTTGGGCACAAGGCTGGCCGGCAATGGTTACTTTTGCGTCACCACCATGGTCATTTGCCGCCCTTCCATTTTGGGCAGCTGTTCCACTTTGCTGATTTCCTCGAGATCGTCGCGCACTCGCATCAACACCTTCATGCCGAGATCCTGATGCACCATTTCACGGCCACGGAAGCGCAAAGTGATCTTCACCTTGTCGCCTTCGCCGAGAAAGCGCCGGATGTTGCGCAGTTTAACATCATAATCGGCGGAACTGATGCCCGGGCGGAACTTCACCTCTTTGACGTCGATGGTCTTCTGCTTCTTGCGCGCCATCGCCGCTTTTTTCTGGGCTTCGTATTTGTACTTGCCATAGTCCATCAATTTACAGACGGGCGGTTCCGCGCCGGGTGAGATTTCGACCAGGTCGAAGCCACTCTCGGCGGCAAGTTCTAGTGCTCTGGCGATATCGACAACGCCAACCTGTTCACCGACTCCGTCAATGAGACGGACACTGGCCACAGCTATGTCACTATTCACGCGCGGACCTTCGCGCTTGGGCGGAACTAAACTGGTATGCCTAACGATGCTTATTCCCCTCTCTTTTCCTCAACAAATAAAGGCCGCAGAACGGTATTTCCGGCCCGGATGCATTAAAAACCATTTAATTTGCCCGCGCCAGAGGCCCTGCCGCCTCTTTTTGAAGTCTATCCACGGCCTCGTCGAGCGCAAGCACTTCTTGCTGTTTGTTGCCGAGGCGGCGCATGGCGACGGTCTGACCCTCCGCTTCGCGCCCGCCGACGGCGAGAATGACGGGCAGCTTGGCAACGCTGTGTTCGCGTACCTTAAAACCGATCTTCTCGTTGCGTAAATCCGTCTCGGCGCGGAGGCCGGCGGCGCGCAGGCGCTCGACCACTTCGCCGGCATAGGCATCGCTGTCCTCGGTGATGGTCGCGACCACGATCTGGCGCGGCGCGAGCCAGAGCGGAAAGCGCCCGGCATGATGCTCAATCAGAATGCCGAGAAAGCGCTCGATCGAGCCGAGAATAGCGCGGTGCAGCATGACCGGGCGGTGGCGCTCGCCATCGACGCCGACATAGGACGCATCGAGCCGCTCGGGCAGGACGAAATCGACCTGCAAGGTGCCGCACTGCCAATCGCGGCCGATCGCGTCGCGCAGCACGAATTCGAGCTTGGGGCCGTAAAACGCGCCTTCGCCGGGGTTGAGATGAACCTCGAGGCCGGCGCTTTTGACCGCTTCCATCAAGGCTCCTTCGGCGCGGTCCCAAACCTCATCGGCGCCGGCGCGCACCGGCGGCCGGTCGGCAAAATTGACCAGCACTTTCTCGAAGCCGAAATCCTTGTAGATCGACATCAGGAGATCGCAAAAATCCTTGGTCTCGGGCGTGATTTGATCTTCGGCGCAGAAAATATGCGCATCGTCCTGGACAAAGCCGCGCACCCGCATCAATCCGTGCAGCGCGCCGGACGGCTCGTTGCGGTGGCAGGCGCCGAATTCGGCCATGCGCAATGGCAGGTCGCGGTAGCTTTTGATGCCCTGGCGGAAAATCTGCACATGGCCGGGGCAATTCATCGGCTTCAGCGCGAGAACACGTTCTTCCGCCTCGGTGGTGAACATATGCTCGCGGAATTTTTCCCAATGGCCGGAAGCTTCCCACAGGGTGCGGTCGACCAGCTCGGGCGTTTTGACCTCGACATATCCGGCATCGTCGAGGCGTGCGCGCATATAGTTCTGCAAGGTGCGGTAAAGCTGCCAGCCATCGGGGTGCCAAAACACCATGCCCATCGCTTCCTGCTGGAGATGGAACAAATTCATCTCGCGCCCGAGGCGGCGGTGATCGCGTTTTTCCGCTTCTTCGAGGCGGAACAGATAGGCCTTGAGGTCTTTTTCCGTCGCCCAGGCGGTCCCGTAAATACGTTGCAGCATCTCATTGTTGGAATCGCCGCGCCAATAGGCGCCGGCAATCTTGGTTAGCTTGAAGGCGCCAATGCGCCCGGTCGAAGGCAAATGCGGCCCACGGCAAAGGTCGATAAAATCGCCCTGGCGGTAGAGCGTGACGTCCTCGCCTTCGGGAATGGCGGCGATGAGTTCCGCCTTATAGGCCTCGCCGGCCTGGGTGAAAAATTCGACCGCCTTGTCGCGCGGCCACACTTCGCGCGTGATTTCCTCGTCGCGTTTGACGATCTCTTGCATGCGCGCTTCGATGGTGACGAGATCGTCCGGCGTGAACGGCTCGGGCCGGGCAAAATCGTAATAGAAGCCGTCTTCGATCGCCGG
>JABIXB010000136.1 GCA_018666805.1 Rhodospirillaceae bacterium
AGCGCGGCGCAACCGGGACAATAAAACTGGCGCAGGAGAACGTTAGCGGCGTTCGAATAGGGCTCGCCGGCAGCACCCTGCAGCGGCGTCTCGCTGAGGCGCGCCGCTTCTTTCCACGGTTTGCCCTTAGGGCCGAGCGCGTGGCCGCACGACATGCAGGCGATCTCGCCGCTTTTATTCACCACCAGGGAAGCGGATATGCGCGTGCTCATTCCGCCGCCTCCTGTCCGAGGCGGCCGGCGCGGATGGCCGCACGCGCCGCTTCGCTCGCCGCCACATCGACCTCGCCCGCGGCATCGAGCACGACGCCGTATACATTTCGCGCCACGCCGGCGCTGACACTGCCATGGCGCACATCGCGGGCGAGCTTTTCCGGCTCGCGCGCCAGCGGGTCGCCGTATCCGCCGCCGCCATCCGAGCGCACATAAAGCACGTCCTGATCCATCAAGGGAAACACACCCCACGAAACCGATTGCTGCTCGCCCGTCATTTGCTCGGTCGAGGTGGCAAAGGGATTGACGTTCTTGCCCTCGGCCGCCGCTTCATTGTTGTGCACCCAGCGGTAATTGCACGGCGCACCGGGATAGCCGCCGCCGAGGCCGTCGCTCATGGAAAATTTTGTGCCCTTGCCGGAGACGACATAATGAATGCCGCCATCCGGCGCATCATGCTGCTGGACGGCATATTCAAGACCGGTGCCGCCGCGATATTTTCCCGGTCCGCCTGAATCGACGGTGGCGCGGCGGAACAGGTAGCGCACCGGGAAGTGATTTTCCGTCGTCTCGACATTGGCCATGCGTCCGATCGGGTTGGGGATCTCGCCGCCAACATCGACGCCGTCGGCGAAACTGCGCCCGCCGCCGGCGCCGCCGAAGGTCTCGGTCATAATGCCGATGGCTTCCTGGCCTTTTTGATTTTGCCCGAACATGAAGATGGCGAAATGGCTGCCATGCCATACCGCCGTCGCCTCCTTGGCATATTTCTCGCTGGCCGAGAGCATTTTGGAAATGCAAACGCAGGCGGCGTTGTTGACCGATTGAATCGCGCCGACGGTGGCGAGAGAGATCGGCGCCGGGCGGGTGCAATTAACGATCGTACCTTCCGGTGCGATCATCGAGATCGGCCTGAGCACGCCATCGTTCCAGGTAATGTCGTAGCAAAGCAGCGGAAAGAGCGGCGCGAAGAAGCCGCCCCAAGCGGCCCAATAGGCGCAGTTGATGCCGTATTTCGATTGCTCGCTCGAGCCGGTGAAATCGAAGGTGAGCGTGTCGCCCTTCTTCGTCATAGCGAGAAGGACGCGATAGGTCTCGTCCTCGATATCGAAATATTGGCGTGATTCCCAGCGCCCGTCGGGCAATTCGCGCAAGCGCTCGCGGAAGCTATCCTCCGATTGATCGACCAGCATCTGACACGCTTGATCGACCACCTCCGGGCCATATTTATGCACCAGCGCGGCCATACGCTCGCGCGCCACATTGTTGGCCGCGATCATCGAGGAGAGATCGAGCGCCACCATCTCGGGTGCGCGCACCATGTTGAGAAGCGTGTCCATGATGTCGTGATTCATCTCGCCCTGATCGACCAGCTTAAGGCCGGGCGAAGAGAATCCCTCGGTAAAAATATCGCGCGAGTCCGGACTGAAGCCGCCCGGCACCATGGCGCCGATATCATAGACATGGACGAAGCACGCACTCCACGCCACCAGCTTGCCGTCATAGTGAATCGGCGCGACGAGATAGACATCCGAGGTGTGCAGCGCCGCCGTATAGGGGCAATTGGTGAGGAACACATCGCCTTCATTGATGCGCCCTTCAAAGCGCCGGATGATCGATTTGCAGGCTTCCGCCGCGCTGGTTAAATGATGCAGAAAACCAACGCCGCCCATCAGCAGCGAGCCATCGGCACGATAGAGCGAGACCATCAAATCATGGCCTTCGTTGGTAATCGCGCTGCCCGACACGTGCTTGAGCGTAATCACCGCCTCGTCGATAACGCGGTAGAGCCGGTGGCGGATGATCGAAAATGTAATCGGATCCATGGCTGTTCCTTAGGTAAAGTGAATGACCATGTTGCGGTATTCGTCAAGCTGTCCGGTCTGTTTGTCCTGCAGGACAATTGTGGTGATCGGCGTATGGATCACCGCCGGGCCGGTAATTTCGTTGCCCGGCGTGAGGCGCTCAAAATCGTAGATATCGGATTCGACCAGTTCACCCACCGCATCGACGAAGATCGGCCGCCGCCCGGTTTTTGCGGCGCTCGCATCCTTGCCGCCGAGCGCCAATTTTTCGATTTCCGGGCGCTTCATCAGGCCGCGCGCGGTGAGGCGGAACATGGTCATCTCCATGCCGGCGGCGCGGTAAGCCGAGCCCTTGCCGTATTTGCGTTCGTAAAGCGCCTCGAAATCATCGACCAAAGCGGCAAGCGACGCCTCGCTCACCGGCGTATCGCCGCGCACCGGCGTCGTCACCTCATGCACCTGGCGGCCATAACGCAGATCGACCGACCATTCGAATGCGGTGCCGGATTCATCGAAACCTTCCTCAGCGAGTTGCGCCTTCGCTTCAGTCAGCATCGGCGCATAGATGGCGTTGATCTCCTCGGCGCTGCTCGGCACGGGCAAGGTCTTGGTGGCGCTGTATTCATGCACGATATCGGCCGAGACCAGGCCGAAGGCGCAATTTACCGCGGCGGTATAGGGAATGACGATGCGCTTGACGTTGAGCTCGGCGCCGAAGATACCGCACACCAGCGGGCAACTGCCGCCAAACGCATGCAGGACAAAATCACGCGGATCGAGGCCACGCTCGACCGTGATCTCATGAATAAGATCGGTGATCTGCGCCGCCGCGATGCGGTAGATGCCGATCGCCGCTTCCTCGACGCCAAGGCCGAGCGGATCGGCGATTTTTTCCTTGAAGATGGTGCGTGTGCGCTCAATATCGAGGGTGATCGAACCGCCGAGAAAGTTCCCCGCGTCCATATAGCCGACCAGGATCATCACGTCGGTCAGTGTTGGCTCCTCGCCGCCCTGGCCGTAGCAAATCGGCCCCGGTCTGGCACCGGCGCTCCTCGGCCCGACGCTCGGCACCTTGGTACGCGGATCGAGCGAAACGATACTGCCGCCACCGGCGCCAATCGAGATTACCTCGATCTTCGGCGCGACATAATGAAAGCGGTCGACCATCGGCTCACGGGCATAATCGAATTCGCCGCCCTGTATCACCCCAACCTTAAATGTCGTACCGCCCATATCGGCGGCAATGACATCGCCGTCATCCATCATATGGCCGAGATAGCGGCTGCCGATAACACCCGCCGCCGGGCCGCATTCGATCATGCCGACAGCGCGCCCGGCAGCCTCCTTGGCCGGCAGCAAGCCGCCATAGCCCTGCATCACCAGGAGCGGGCCGGAATAGCCCTCGGCGGTCAACAGCTCCTGCAGATTGGTGAGATAATCGGCGGCGATATTGCCGGCATAGGCATTAATCACGGTCGTCGAGGTGCGCTCATACTCGCCCGGCACCGGTGCGATTTCGCATGAGAGCGAGACATAAGTGCCGGGCGCGACACGCTCGATCACATCGCGCACGGCGCGCTCATGCTCGGTGTTATAGAACGACCACAGGAAACACACGGCAAGCGCCTCGGCGCCCTTGTCCTCAACCAGGTGGCGCACCGCTTTTTCTGTTGCCTCAATATCAAGCGCGCGCAAAACGGCGCCTTTGTAATCGACGCGCTCGGGCAGACCCTGGATGCGCTCGCCCGGCACCAGCGGCTCGGCGCGGTCGGTCGCCACCGGATGCTTGATGCCGTCTTCGCTAAGCCCACCCCAGCGGCCATAGGCACCGCGCGTTATCAGCAGCGTATCCTCGAAGCCTTCGGTGGTGAGCAGGCCGGTACGCGCGCCGTCGCGCGTGAGCAGCGTGTTGTCGACCACGGTCGAGCCATGCACGAAGAGCGAGGTGCGGGCGAACAGCTCGGTGAAGCTGAGGCCCATGGTATCGGCGGCGGAGCGGATCGAGTTCATCACCCCTTCGGCAAAATTAGGCGGCGTCGAGAGCGCCTTGCCGAGATAGAGCGGCTCGCCCGGGGCGAAGACGATGGTATCGGTGCAGGTGCCGCCGACATCGGTGGCGACGACATAACGCTGGCTCGTGGAATTTCCCATATATCGCTTGATCTCGGTCGATTTCGGCGGGCGTCATAATGGCGCGATAGAGAGGGCGCGACAATTACCCCTGCGACGTTTTTTCACGTCGCTTCCCCGGGCCCACAGCTTTACGATGCGCCCCCCATAGGACAGCAATCAAATATAGGAGACCACGCCATGGCCAGAATGACAGCGGCGCAATTTATCGCGGATACCTTTGCCAGCTATGGCGTGACGAACCTGTTCTTCGTTCCCGTCATGCTCAGCCAAACCCTGGCCGAAATTGAACGGCGCACCTCGATCCAGCGTATTATGACGCATGGCGAGAAATCAGCGGTCTATATGGCGGACGGCTATGCGCGCGCCTCGGGGCGGCCCGGTGTCTGTATGTCGCAGTGCATCGGCACCGCCAATCTCGCGGCCAGCCTGCGCGATGCCCATCTCTCGTGCACGCCCATGATCGCCATCACCGGCGGCGCCTTCTCGCACACCCGCGACCGCCATACCTATCAACAGGTCGAGGATATGCCGCTGTTTAAGCCGGTGACCAAATACAGCGCCCATGTCGACGATATCGCGCGCCTGCCCGATGTGCTGCGCCAGGCCTTCCGCGCCGCCACTACTGGCACGCCGGGCCCGGCCCATATCCAAATGATCGGCCATATGGGCGAGATCGATATGGAAGAAGGCGATTTTGAGCTCGTGCCGGAGGAACGCTTCGGCCAAACGCCGCCGTTCCGCCCCGAGCCCGATGGCCAGTCGGTCGCCGATGTGGCGCGCATCCTGGAAGCGGCCGAGAAGCCGATCATCGTCGCTGGTGGCGGCGTGCGTACCTCAGGCGCCGGGGCCGAACTGATCGCGCTCGCCGAAAAACTGGCGATCCCGGTCGCGACCTCGATGAACGCCAAGGACACCATCCCCGGCAATCACCCGCTTTCGGTCGGCATTCCCGGCCTCTATTGCCGCAAAAGCGCCAGCCGCGCCGTGCTCGAAGCCGATCTGGTGTTCTTTGTCGGCAGCCATACCGGCAGTCAGGTGACCTTCGAATGGCGCGTGCCCAAGGCTGGCACGCCGGTGGTGCAGCTCGATATCGACGCCTCCGAACTCGGCCGCCATTACCCCAACCGGGCCTCAATCCTCGGTGACGCAAAAACCTCCCTCGCCCGCCTGGTGCAGGAGACGGACGGCTCTACCGCAGGGAAGCGCAAGGAATGGGTCGCGCGGGCGCAGAGCCTGGTGCAGGAATGGCGCGACGAATTCGCCCCCCTGCTCGAATCGGAAAACGCCCCGCTCCGCCCCGAGCGTGTCTGCAAGGAACTCACTGATAATCTGCCGGGCGACGCGATCCTGGTTTCCGACACCGGCCATGCCGGCATGTGGACGGCCGGCTTTGTCGATCTCAAC
>JABIXB010000137.1 GCA_018666805.1 Rhodospirillaceae bacterium
ATATATCCGCGAGACGATTTTTAATTTTGACGCCCACCGCCGGATCGAGCATTACGGCCTCATCACAGAGCGCACCGGCGCGGTTCCGCCGCCCGAAAAATAGAGTTCTGGCCGCCAGGGATTGCCCATTCGCGTGCGAAAACAGGGATAATTCGCCGAGCGCTTGCGAATCGAAAAAAGCTAATTTGCGCCCATTAATGAATTTTCAGCGAAGCGTTGGAGTTTGATCCATACCGGGAGCAATAATGCGGATAAATGCCAGAAACAGCGTATACAATAGAATTGGGATACGCCGGTTAACCAAGCGTAATCTATTGAAATAACTTAGTTAATTTATTAATACCGGATAGATTTAGGGGCGAAACGGCCAACCAAGTTTTGGCCGCGAAATAAATTTTCTTTGAAGTTGAATATCTTTGTTTCAGATAGATTGTTTACAATTCGAACGATATGTAGTCCGATTCCTTATCGGGTCCACTTTATTTAGATTAATACCCGATTACCCTGGAAATTATGAGGGAAGTAGGGGCATGCCTGACGTACTGGATACTGTAAAAAAATGGATGGGACAGCTTGTCGAAGTGGGCATGTTGCTCATCGCGATCGGTATCGTTCTACAGATACTTTTTGGAAGACAAGTAGACTTCCTGCCTGGCGATATCGTCGGCAACATAATTCAAGTTGTAGATAAACTGGGTGACGGCGGTTTGGCCGGATTGATCGCCCTAGGTATCGTCATCTGGCTCTTCTGGCGGCGTAAAATGCTTTCCAGCTGAGCGTAGGTAAAATTGAAATAACGAAAGCCTAGGCAAAATCTATTTGCGCGGTGTGTGTCGTTACACGCGGCGTTGGGTAGAGTGTCTAAGCTGAGACGCAAACCGGGTTGTCGATATGTTTCGGCAACCCGGTTTATTTTTGCGCGCCGCCCCTGCTCTGAGCCACAATAATAGCGCGGACAGATTGCGCGAATCCGCCCTATCTAACTGAAATTAAAGCAAGTATGAGCGCCTAATTGCTCGCTCAAAGAAAATTCACAATGCTCGGTTTAGCGCTAGTTGGTGAAGCCAAATTGTGGGATGGCAGTCAACCACCAAGGCGAACCCATAATAATAACCAGTACGATTATTGAGATGATTGCCTTTTTTAGCGACATGCGGGAAGTGGATTTAGTTTCCGGTTCGCGCCAACCGTAGTCGGTAGAAGAATCTGAGTCTGGAGTGCTCATGCTAATGCGCCCCTCAAGTAATTTTACAAGGTGGGAATCATCCGATAATTCGCTTTAATGTTCAAGCATTAGTTATCCTCACTGTTGATATTATCAAAATTTTATGAATTCAACCAAATTATTGACCTGAAATTAATGTGGCTAAACGCATTGCTGTGGCGGGTCATCAACTCAATCCTTGGGCGCCATTGCCGCTCTCACCGCAGCAAATTCTCCTTTTGGGTTTTCGCGTGTTGGGAGTGCATTGATGAACGGAAATAATTCAATTTTAGCGACCTCGTAAATACGGCGTAATTCGCTTACCGGGTCGCTATGTTCGTCAACGCGGAGGTCGACCAGCGGGAAGACATCAGCGCCACGTACGATTAACGCTGCTGATTGGCGCCCACGGCGATCGCCGCCCGCCGCCTGTCCCGCTTCAAGCGCCAGTAATAGGCGTTCGCCGAGTGTTAGACTCGAACGCTCGCAAATAACCTGTTCCATTGCGGCGATGGTATCCTCGCCCACCAGCATATTGCCTTGTACGCTGTAATTAGTGCCTGACCGGTGCCCCGCCCAGGCGTCCGTATCGCGTCCGGTAAAAGCGGCCGAGCCACCTCTCATATCGACGACGCCGACCTGGCGCAGCTCGCCGTCCACTTCTTCCGCCATAACCTGCTCGAGCGCGCCCTCGGCGCTTTCGCCGGCTTCCAGGCGGTCCAAAATCAGCGGCCCGAGGCCGGGATTGACCCACGCCTGGGTAGACACCGCGCCGGCGCCGAAGCGAATGAAAGGGCACAGGCTACCGACTGCGGGAACCTTGGTTGAAACGGCGACACCGAGAGTGCCGTCATCGGCGTCCCGCGCAGTGATGGAGAAAGTTGTGAGATTGAGCGACATATCGCCTCCGGCTAGGCCAAAAACACATTTTACAGCGCCGCTCCGACGGGGAGAAGCGAAGAAATCGTGAAACCGTTTCGCCCGCGTTCCCAATTTGCGGGCAAATTTGCTATGTTCTGAGTGCGGTTTGGGAGAAAACGGAAGGAACGGCAAAATGGCAACTCGTTTGGGCATGATCACACCGTCGCTCAACACGGTATTGGAACCGGTGACGTACAGACTGTTGCGCGACCTACCGGACGTAACTGCCCATTTCAGCCGTGTTAGCGTCACTCATATTTCTCTTGATGAAAGTTCGGGCGGGCAGTTTGCCGCCGAGCCGATGATCGAGGCCGCGCGCCTGCTAATGGACGCCAAAGTCGATTCGATCTGTTGGAACGGCACCTCGGGTGGTTGGCTTGGGGTTGAGAAGGATGCCGCTCTTTGTGCCGCGATTAGCGACGCAGTCGGTGTTCCGGTGACCAGCGCTACCCAGGCCGTCACGGGCCTGTTTCGCGAAGCGGGCGTCACGCGCTTCGGTCTGGTCACGCCCTATCTGAACGATGTGCAGCAGGAAATCATCGCGAAATATTCCGCTGCCGGCTTCGAGTGTGTGAGCGAAGCGCATCTCGGGCGGGATGACGGTTTTGCCTATGCCGCAATTGCCGACGACACCTGGGGCGAACTCATTCGTAAAGTGGCCGGCGGCAAGCCACAGGCGATTACGACCATGTGCACCAATATCAGCGGCGCCCCGTTGGCCGAGCCGATCGAGCGCGAAACCGGCATCCCGTTGGTTGACAGCATTTCGGCGTCGCTCTGGGCGGCGTTGAAATTAGCCGGCGCGGATCCCGCCCGGATTCTCGGCTGGGGGAAAATGTTTGCCGGCTTCAAAGCCGCCGCGTGAAGGCAATCAACTGAAACGGCAGTTGCCATACGTGAAGCGGTCAGGCGCGGGGTATATTTCCGCCTTCGTCCTCGCTTTGGCGCTCTCGGGCGCGGCAATGGCGGCGGAGCAACCGGGGCAGCGTGCCGGCGCCACCGATTGGCTGCGCAATCTGGCGGAAAACGGCACCTCGGGAGGGCGGGTCATCCTGCTCGACCAGGCCTTGCAGGGTTATGCGGAAGCGCAGTTCACCCTTGCCACCATGTATCGCGGCGGCGTCGGCGCCGCGCGCGACATGGCGCAAGCGCGGCGCTGGTATCAGGCGGCGGCGGCGCAGGGCCATAAGGCGGCGTTGGAAAGCCTGCGAGCTCTCGCCGGCGAAGGCGATAGTGCGGCGTTCTATGCTCTGGGCGTGCTCAGCCGTGACGGGCTCGGTGTCGAGCGAGATCCTCTCGCGGCGCGCCGGGCTTTCCATTGGGCAGGCGAGGGCGGCCACATCCTGGCACATTTCGCTCTGGCGGAGATGATGGCAACGGGCCTGGGCGGCACGGTCGATGAACCGGCCGCACTCAGGAACTACCGCCAAGCCGTGCACCTGGCCCGTTCAGCTTTGGCCTTGCCAGCCAGTGCGGCAAATAGTTCGCAATTGAGCCAGAGCCGCGCCACAGCGCAATATTGGATTGGCAAGGCCTACTTGGCGGGCCAAGGTGGTGTTGCGCAAAACGCTGCGGCAGCGGCATGGTGGTTTGAAAGCGCCGCTGATTGGGGGTTGGCTGACGCACAGTATGAGTTGGGCCGTCTCCATGCTCGCGGCTTTGGTGTGTCGCGTGATGTTATTCGGGCGATCGCGTGGTTAGAGAAGGCGGCGGCACAGGGCACGTCCGCCGCCGATGATGAACTGGCGAGAATTAAGAATGAAAACGAGTAAACGGGAGAATGAATAATGACCGGCTTCAACATTTCGGCGACTAACCACACCAGCTTTACCGTGTCGGATTTGGACCGCTCGCTTGGCTTTTTTTGCGACGTGCTCGGTTTTGACCTGTTGAACCGCGGGCCGCGCGATCCTGATTTCATTGAGCGTGTGGTGGCCATTCCCGGCGCCGATATTGAAGTCGCCTACATCCAGGCGCCGGGCCACCGGCTTGAATTGATTCAGTATCATGGCCCGGGTGGCCGGCGTCAGGTCGAAGCCCGACCGTGCGATTCCGGCTTTGCCCACATTGCGTTCGATGTTGACGATATTGACGCCGCTATTGCGGCTTCCAAGAAGGTCGGCGTTCTACCGCTTGGGCCGCCGCAGGATCTCGACAGGGGCCCGAACAAGGGCGGGCGGGTGGTCTACACGCGCGATGCGGACGGTATCACCATCGAATTCATCCAGCCGCCAAAAAGCTGACGACAAAGCGAGACGACAAGGTGCCTGTGCGCGGCCTCAAACGATCGGTGAGCCGTAGCCCCAGCTATAGGGAACCGGACCTGAGAGCGCCACCACGTCGCCGTCCTGCAAGGGATGTCCGGTTTCGATGGCGCCATCCAAGCGGGGCGTGATATCGCGCCCGTTGACGTAGGCGATGAACACGCGCGGCGGCGGCAATTCAATTTGGCGCAGCAGGTCGCCCAAGGTGCTTCCAGCGGGCAAAACAATTGTTTGCGTCTCCAATGGCGCATCCAAATGCGTTGCCAGGGAATTGAATAGTTTAAGCTCGGTTTTGATCGTCAGGTCGGCCGTATTATGGCCAACGGGCGGTAAATTCATTCTACCTTCCCCAGTAGCAAGTTCGCGTTCTTGATACAAGAAGTCAGCCGCAATTTTCTTGATGCGGATCAAATAAGGTCAGCGGCGATTTCATCCCATTCTTCGGCGAGGCTGCCGCTATGCGGTTGCCGGCTGGCGCGGCGGTACCAATAGTGGGCGTTTGAGGTATCGCCTTCGACGCGGTGTAAATAAGCATGCACCCAGGCGCCGGTCGCATCATCGCGCGCCTGAGCAAGCTCGTGCGCACGCGTCCAGTTTCCCTTGGCGGCGAACCATAGGGCCTGAACAGCGAGATCATCTATATCCGCTGGTGGCACATCGCGGCCGAGCGATTGTTTGAATGCGTTTAGCTTCATGGGCTGAATTGCCGCGCCGGGCTGGCGCCGCGTTCCTGAAAGGCGTTGTCGGGAAATCTCATCGATGCTAACAATATCGCACTTAGCGCCAGATAAACAAAATAGCGGGCCACGCACGCCATGCCGCATCAAGTCAAATATATCCTGCAGCTCATCGCCGATAATGTGTTTTGGGTGTTCGTGATTTTGATGATTGTTTTGGGATCCGTGCTCCAATCGCCATTCGTCAATGTCGGACTGACCGCGCGTTAGGACAGCGCTACCCGCGCCAACGACCCCTTCATAGCTCTGCCGGAATATCGATCACCGGGTTGTCGGCAAGGCCCGAGACGGTAAATGGCGTTTTGGGCTGTCCGATCGTACCTGAAAACGCCAAAGTCTGGTCGAAGCGATGGACCGAACCCTCCAGCGCAAGATCGACTTGTTTGCCGGCTTGGTTGGCGACATGGGCATCGCTGGTGAGCCAACTGTCAAACTCGGGGCCGAGACCGGACTGCCAGCCATTGCCGAGCGCGACAAGCGAGGATTCAGTCAAACTGCCATGGACGTTCAAAGACACGAATTTTGCCCCCATATTTGCCTCGCCGGCGAGGCTGAGCGTTTCGCCGTTGAGATCAAAATTCGCTGACTTAACGGAAAAGAACTTGTCCATATCAAGTTCGACCATCCCCGTCAGAGATTCACTCAACAGGGCGGCGGGAATTGAACTGGGCAACATGGCATCAAGGCCATTCAGCGCGAGATCGGTAAAATTCACCGCCAGCTCGATCTGTTGATCCTTCGTCCGGTACAAGCCCTCGGCTGAGATATTGACCGGCTCGCCGCCGGTTTTGACGGCAAGATCAAAGACGCTCCGAACGCCTTGCGCATGCGGTGCGATCAGGATATCGGCATCGGAAATATGGATTGTCGAATTTTCCACCTCGTTGCCGATTTTGATGTCGGCGTCGACAATTCGCATAGCGGGCAGGG
>JABIXB010000138.1 GCA_018666805.1 Rhodospirillaceae bacterium
CCGGCGGCAATCCGCCGGGACCGACGCCCATGATGAAGCGCCCCTTGGTGAGATGATCGAACATCGCCGCCTGGCCGGCGACCAGGCCGGGATGATATTGCGGCAGGCAGATGACGCCCGAGCACAGCTTGATGTTGGTCGTTTCACTGATCAGGCTGGCGAGGAACATCATCGGCGAGGTAATCTGCTCCGGCCCCGAGGCGTAATGCTCACCGATCCAGGCTTCCGAATAGCCCAACTTATCGGCGAGGATGATCGCCTCGCGGTCCTCCATCAGCCCGGTGTGATAGTCTTTGTCCCGGGCATGGATCGGCATCGTAAAAATCGCGTGCTTCATTAACCTACGCTCCCTGTTTGGCAAATTTGCGCGATGTTATAGCGGATATCCCGGCGATGCACCACTCAAGCTGAATTTCCGCTTCAGGCGCCGGAAGCGCAGGTCACGCAGACCGCCGCCATCGGGTCGAGCTTGAGGCGCGCGGCGGCGATTTTCTCGCCGCAGGCAAGGCAATAGCCATACTCATCCTCATCGACGCGCTTGAGCGCGGCATCAATGCGGCTGACCTCGACATCGCGCCGCCGCGCGGTTTCCTGCGCCATCGCCTGGCCCTGCAGCGCGTCCATGCGCGACAGCCGGCCAACCCGGGTTTGATCGAGCTCGACCGGCTGGCGCGCGCCTTCCGCCTCTTCGGCCAGTTCGACCAGCGCCTTTCGCCGCGCCAGCAGCTCCGCTTTGATTTTCTTAATATCCATCGCCCAATCACCACTCTCCCAGGCCGATTTCGTCTCTTCGATCATTTCCGTACCAACGGGTTATAAGGATAACCCGTCGTATGTTCCCTCAGGCGCCGGGCGGTCGCATCCGCTCCCTTGGCTTACCTCGCGCATGCTCGGGCGCGCGGTCGCGCTTGCCAGAATTCGATGACGAAAGGTCATCGTATTCTGGTATCAATTGCGATTAGATTGGTCAAACGCGGGCAACGCAATAGATTCCGGCAAGAAATTATGCGTTGCGATTGGGAGATTTCGTCGCATGGATCATGGACTTGAGGGCAAACGCGCCCTGGTGACGGGTGCTGGAAGCGGTATCGGCCTTGCCATCGCCGAGGCCCTGGCGCGCGAAGGCGCTGTGGTGGCTCTGCATGGCCGCGACCTGGAGCGGACGGCGGAGCTGCGCCAATCGATCGAAAGTGCCGGCGGCAAGGCTGTTTCGGTGGCGGCGGATTTGCTCGAATCGGGCGAAATCAAAGCCATGTGCGGTGATGTGCTCGAGCGTCTTGGCGGCATCGACATCATCGTCAACAATGCCGGCTGGGCCGATTTTGCCGAGGTGCCCGATATGGCGGAAGAGATGTGGGACCGCATCATGGACACCAATGTCAAAGCGCCCTATCTGGTATCGCGCCATCTCCTGCCGGCCATGCTGGAGCAGAAAAGCGGCGGCAGCATCATCTTCAATGCCTCGACCAGCGGCAAATCGGCCGATGCCGAGTGGACCGCCTACAACGCCTCCAAACATGCGGTGCTGCAATTCATGAAGTGTCTGGCGATGGAAGTGGGCGAGCAGGATATCCGCGTCAACGCGATCTGCCCGGGCTGGGCCGAATCGAAAATGGCGTCTGCGGCGATCGAGAAAATCGCGCAGCAGAATGAAGAGGATTTCGAGGACACCTACGAGCGCACCATGCGCGGCAATATGCTGGGCGCCCTGATTGGCCCGGAAAGCCTGGCCGATATGACCGTCTATCTCGCCGGGCGGCATGGCCGCTATATCACCGGCCAGGCCATTAATGTGTGCGGAGGCGTGAATTATTACTGATATGAGCGAAGTTGCGGCGGCGGAACTCGACGCTTTCGTCGCCCTCACCCACCGCATGTGCGATGCCTCGGGCGAGGTTATCCTGCGCTATTACCGCGAGCCGGTGGAGGTCGTCGACAAGGCCGACAAAGGCCCCGGCGTCTATTCACCGGTAACGAAAGCCGACCAGGGCTCGGAAAAAGCCATCCGTGAGCTGATCAACACGACCTTCCCGGCGCACGGCATCAAGGGCGAGGAATATGGCGACGAGAATCTCGACGCCGAATATGTCTGGGTGCTCGATCCGATCGACGGCACCAAGGCCTTCATCACCGGCTTTACCTCATGGGGTACGCTGATTGCGCTGTTACGCAACGGCGAGCCGGTATTGGGCGCGATGAACCAGCCTTTCATCGGCGACCGCTTTATCGGCCTGCCCGGCCAAACGACGCTCAACGGCAACGCGATCAAAGCTCGCGCCTGCAAGAAATTCGAGCAGGCGACGCTCGGCATTACTGAAGAATCGATGATGAAGACCGAGGCTCAGCGCAGCGCCTATAAGAAAATCGCCGATCAGGTCGGCTATCTTCGCCTCGGTGGCGATTGCTACAATTACGCCCTGTTGGCCGCCGGCTTTATCGACCTGGTGATCGAAGGCGATCTGATGGCGTGGGATATTCAGGCGCTGATACCGATTGTCGAGGGCGCCGGCGGCG
>JABIXB010000139.1 GCA_018666805.1 Rhodospirillaceae bacterium
GGCGTCTTGGCGCCGATGAATTTGACGGCGGCATAGGCGCCGGCGACGAGGCCGCCAAAAGCCAGATTGCCGAGGATGCGGTGAATCGCGATCGGCGTGGCGAGAATATTTTCGACTGCTTCCCACAGGGTGCCGACGAGAATGCCGTCCTCGCTCACGCCCTTCGGGCTCATCATGTAACCGGCCCAGCTGTTGGCCATTTGCAAAATCGCCGTGCCGGCAACATTCAAGACGATACCGATGAAGATATGAATGGTCTTGCGGTCGCGGATGATAAAGAGGCCGATGCCGAGCGGCAGGGCATAGAGCAGGGTCATGAAGGCGCGCGTGTCGCCGCGCATCTCCGGCCCGATGGCATTGAAAAAGAGCAGAATGCCGAAGGCGATCACCGCCAGGCCAGCAAGCTTGAAGCCATAGCGGGCACGGCGCGAGAAGGTCACGGTGTCGCTCAGCCAATGCCAGCCGTAATAATAAAGATAGAGGCTCGCCGTCTCGAGCAGGAATAATAGCGCATAGACGAACATGGCATCCTTGAAGGTGCCCGCCATGTGGCCCATGAAACTCGGATAGAGCGTAAAGAGGGCAAAGGCCAAGAGCGCGCCAAGCGCCGCCGTGGTGGCGAAGGCGATGCTGAGGAGGCTGGTGAATTCGTAAGCCAGCTTGTCGTAGCGCGCCTCCTTGCGGCGCCAGCCGACAAACTCGACAGTGACGGCAAACATCGGCACGCCGAGCACGAAGGCGCCGAAGAAAAGATGCATTTGGGCGAGGAACCAAATCAGCCGGCGCGAATCGATGCCGAGGAATTGGCGGTATTCGCTCGCTTCCATAGCGGCATTGGCCACATCGACGCCGCCAAAGAGGATCAGCGCGGCGCCAAACAACGCCAACCCCGGCCTGATCAACCGCGCCACCGGGTGCCTCGTCTTGTGCTTCGTCGCCCTTTTCAACGCCTCATCCTCGACCAAATGTTAATTGTAGATTTGACTCAGAAACTTGACGATGTCGGCGAATTGCAGATTCGTCATGTCCGTTTCAACATCCGACCCCGAACAGAATTCTCCCGCCGGCGATTCATCGGCCGGCGCATCAGACTGGTCGGCGGCGCCTGAGATCCTCGGCGCCTCTGTCTCATGGCAGCTTTGGCAGCGTGCCTCATAAATCTGATCACCGGACAGAACGCGGACATAACTCAGCACTTCCTGCTGTTCTAAATCGGTGAGGATGTCTTCCCAGGGAGGCATTTCCTCGCCGCCGAGATTAATGATCTGGAGCAATTCGCCATCGGTTTTATCGAGTTTTTCACCGAGCGAAAAATTCGCCGCACCCGGCAACAGCGGAACGCCGTCATAGCCATGGCAGGCGGCGCAATTATCCTGATAGAGCATCTTCGCCGAGTGCAACCGCTCCAGCGTACCAAACGAGATACCCTGTTGCCCCGCCTGAACCGGGCCGGCGGCAAGCGCCAACAAGAAAATGAAAACGCCCCAAGCCACAGTCGGGGCCGCTCTCCTTGAGATTGGCATATTGCCCCGCCTGTTACGCATCGCTGGCTTGCTCCTCGCCCACCAGTTCGGCCAGCGCATCGATGCAAACCCAGTGCTGCTCTTCTTTTTCCGGCATTTTGAGCATGCCGAGCAAGGCCTCGGTCGCGGCCACATCGTCAAGAAGCCGCAGCGTGCGGGCAACGTCCTGCCTAAGATCGGCGGCAAAGCGGAACAGCAGATCAAGCAACAACGCGCGATGATCGGAAATGTAGGTGGCAGGCGAGAGCGCGCCAAGCGCGGCCCGGCACACAGCCTGATGGTCATCGCCCAGCGCCCGCGTCAGACAGGCGGAAACACCCGCGCCCTCGGCGCCAGCGCCGGCAATCGCGGCAACGGCGCGCAGGCGAATGTCGGGGTCACGGTCCTCAAGCAATTCAGCGAAACGCGCGGTAACTTCTGGCAAATGCGCGAAGCGGCCGAGGCCGTCGAGCGCGGCAAGCCGGGCCTCAAGCTGGTCCGTCTCCAGGCCGCCGAGGAGCACCGGCAAGGCGCGCACATCGCCGATCTCGGCCAAGCTCCGCAGAGCTTCACGGTTGAGAGCCGGCATCATGCCGTGGTCGGCGGATGCCACGTCCATCAGGGCTTCGATGGCGGCGTCACTCACCTCGCCAAGACGCGGCAACAAACGCGCCGCCAAGAGGCGCAGCATTTCCCGATGATGATCAAATTCGGGCTCTGAATCTTCCAGCGCGTCATCGCCTTCAGCTTCATCCGGCAGTCCGGGAAAACCGGCCTGTATCGAGCTCAGTGTTGAATTTTGCGCGGCGCCTTGCGCGGCCCCATCATCAGGAATTTCGTCAGGCGCGGCATCGGCCACAGCCTCAGGCGCAGCCGCAGACTCGGCAGTGGCGCCGGCTTCTTCCGGCGCTTCTGTTTCGGGCGCCTCCGGCGCATCTGTTTCCCGCGCCTCCGGCGCTTTGGGCTCCGGTTGCAGCAGGGTTAGCAGCCTCGGCTGCGCCCGCGCGCCTTCAATCTCGATTAAGGCGGAAAGGGCGGCATAGACAACCCGTTCATCCTCACTTTCGAGCGCTTCATCCAAAATTGCGCACACCAGACCGAGCGATTTCTTGTCGCGTGGTGTGACCCCTGCGCCAACATCCTTGTCATCCCTGCCACTTGCGCCACCTTGGAGCAGGCGCTCCAGAGTGCGTATGACCTGCAGGCGGAAATCATTGCCGATAGCACTGTTGTCAAGAATTTCGGCAATTTGCACAACACAATGGGAGTGGCCGATATCGCCAAGCGCGCCGAGGACCTCAAACAGCAGCTCCTCCTGATCCGATTCGAGCAGGGCTTCGAGAGGTTCGATCGAAACGGGAGAGGCGACCTGCCCCAGGATACGCACGATACGCGCCTGAAATTTGGCATCGGAATTGTTCAGCAGAGGATGCAGATGAGGGGCGATTTCCGCGCCGCCGAAAGCGCCGAGTAGTTCAGCCGCAGCACTTTGTACTTCCCAATCAGCATCATCAAGCAGCCCGATCAGCAACGCCGAGGCGCGCGAATCCTTGCTGCTGCCAAGCGCCTGGGCGGCGGCGATGCGCACTGCCGGCGTGGCATCGGCCAGGGCATTGCCGAGGGCGTCGAATATGTCTTTCGGCAATATATGTGCATCCGCCGCACCGCCCTCGCCACGGCCGAGAACCCTCGCCGCGCGGCGCCGGGCCAGGGCGCTTCCGCTGCGCAATTGGCCGATCAGAAACGCCCGCGCGGCGCTGCCGCCAAGGCCCGCCAATACGCGGAAGCCGTTTTCCTGAAGGTCTTCATTGTCTTCGTCTTCAATAAAGGCGATGACCGCTTCGACGGCAGCGGGGTCGCCTATTTCACCGATCGCCTTCAAGGCATGACCGCGCACTTCCCACGACGCACCGAATTCCATTTCGTCGATATGCTCGTCAAGATGGGGATAACCGCCATTGGCAAGACAATCGACCAGTGAATCGAGGCTGTCCGGCGCGCTGATTTCCGACAGCGCCACCGCCACTTGTGTACGGACATCGTCGATTGGGTCGCCGGCGAGACTCGCCAGCAAAGCTTGCGCCACATCCGGAGAACCCATGTGACCAAGGGCGGCAGCCGATTCCATACGTAGCGCCGGGTCAGGATCGGAGAGCAGTTTAACCAAGCGCTTGCGCGACGCGGCGTCGTGGCCGCCGACCCGACCGACCGCACTCACAGCTGTGCAACGCGAGAGAAAATTATCGCCATCCAGAACAGCAAGCAAAATCTGCAGAACCTCGGGCCGGCTGTTCTCAACGTTTTTCCTCATAGCGAACTCTTCTTCTCTCTCTGCCTGTGCCGCACCTCCTATCCGCGCCGCCCGGGCGTCGGAATATGTGTCGACGATTGTCCGAATCAGATAGCCCTAGACGATGTCCCTTCGCTTGAAGGTCATCTGATCGAACTTGTGCTTGTACGGCGATTCACCGAACTTCATCACGGTCCCGGAAGCGATCTTGAAGCGGTAGTTCATCGTGATCGGGTCGGGGACGCGCGGCGTCACACTGTTGGCCGGGGCGTCCATCTTGAGGAAATCGGTAAACAGAACGCCCTTCTTGATCGCCGGCGTGACCATGGCCACGGCTGAGAACTGGCCCGATACGAGCTTGATATGGCCGCGTTTCATCAGGCCGGAGAACCACATATCATCGCTCTTAACACCGAGATTGAAATCTTTCTGGACCGGCACCCGGGTCGAGCCGACGGCGACAAGATCGCCCGATTCGATACCGCGTGCCGCCGCATCGTCGGGATGAATTTCGACGAAGTTCATCGGCCAACGCTGTTGCGTATAGGGCCGGCGTTCATAATCGTCGAAGCCCGACTCCCAGATCTCGTTGATACGCCCATTGGTGATCCACAGTTCATCACCCTTGGGCTGCATGAAGTCGTAGAAATCAGACCATATAGACCAGGGTGATTTAACCAGATTGAGTTTTCCGGTTTGGGTCTTGAAGGCCATGATATTCTTGCCCATCACGCTCACGCCTTCGGGGCCGGTTTCCGGCAAATCCGTCCGGTTGTAATCATGCAAGCGCTTTGTCTCGATGATCTTGTCGCCGTCAAGCATAAGAGGTGCCTGGAGGCCGTGTGTGCCAAAGGTCCGCAGAAAGTCATGCGCCTTCATGCCTTTGCGTTTAGCGACCGTGCGGATGACGTTGTAATCCTTGCGCGAGCCACGCGTGAAACGGCAGGATTCCTCGAACACCTCGTTCGAATCTCGCCAGTCATAACCTTCGAATCCCATCTTTTGGGCGATCATGGCGACGATCTTCCAGTCGGGCAGCGCGTTGCCGGGCGGATCATAGAATTTGGAATAGAGCCGCACGCGGCGCTCGCCGCTGGCGCGGGCAAAATCCTCCTCGCCCCATGTCGCGGCCGGAAGCACGATATCGGCATATTGATTGCCGATCGGATTCCTTAAATAGATATCCTGATTGACCACAACCGTACCGCCGCTATCGGCGCGCCGCTTGAGCGTATCGATGATCTCCTGCTTGTCGAACGAGCGCACCTGATTGGCATTGAGTTTGGTCAATCGTTTAAAGGCGTCTTCCAAATCCGACGAAGCGGGCATGGACTGAATCCATGTGGTGCCCACGACATAGGCGAACCGGACATGACCTGATGTAAGCCAGCGATCGAGATCGAGGCGATGGCGCCGTCTGCCGGGCGCCTTGTAGGGCGACTTGGTTGTCGGGTATGGGCCGCCATTGACGCCGCCGCGCTGGTGACCACCGAGGCGGGTGATGACCTGGCCGGGACGGCCGCCACAGCCGAGAATAA
>JABIXB010000140.1 GCA_018666805.1 Rhodospirillaceae bacterium
CGCGGTTGAAATGCGGCAGGCGGCGCGAGGCCGGCCAGGAGCGTACATCGATAACAGTTTCGATTTGTTGCGCCATCAGTAGACCGACGAAAGTCCCGATGTCATGGTTTGAGTGGCCAATCGTGTGCAGCAGGCGGGTGGTGCTCATGGCGTTATCATAAACTGTGATCACAACTCTTCCCAGCCGTCCCCATCAGCGCTAGATTGCTCGCCTTAAGCCTGGAGGGCGAGACATGGCCGTGAACAAGGAAATTCTCAAAACCACCTGCCCGCGTGATTGCTATGACGCTTGCGGCATCGAAGTGTTGCGCGAGAACGGCAAGATTGTATCGGTGCGCGGCGACAAGGATCATTTCGTCAGCCGCGGCAAACTGTGCGCCAAATGCCAGATCTTCTATAACGGCGTGGTTCTCGACGAAGGCGAGCGCCTGACGAGGCCGCTCAAGCGCGTCGGCGCCAAGGGCGAAGGCCGCTTTGAGCCGGTGTCGTGGGAGACGGCGATATCCGAGATCGCCGCCCGCCTTGGCCATATTGTCGAGGCAAACGGCGCCGAAAAAATCCTTCATGCTCATTACACCGGCACCTGCTCCCTGATCGCCAACTGTTTTCCCATGCGCTTTTTCTACCGCCTCGGCGCGCGCGAGGTTGAGCCCGATACGGTATGCAACATGGCCGGCCATGTGGCGCTCGGCTATATGCTGGGCACGTCCGTGCATGGCTTCGATCCGCGCACCGTCAAGGACAGCAAATGCGTCATGGTGTGGGGCGCCAACCCGTCGGCCAGCGCACCGCATGCGCATAGCCAATGGCTGCCGGAAGCGCCGTGTCCGGTGATCGTCGTCGATCCGGTGCGCCATGCCACGGCGGCGGCGGCGGAATTGCATCTCCAGCTTTACCCCGGCAGCGATGCTTCGCTGGCGTTTGCGATGATGCATGTGCTCAAGCGCGAGAATCTGATCGACCGTGAATTCCTCGCCAACCATTGCATCGGCTGGGATGAATTGGAGCCGATGCTCGAGAGCTGCACGCCGGAATGGGGCGAGGCCGAAACCGGTGTGCCGGCGGCAGATATCGTCCGCGCGGCAAAAATGTATGGCGCCGGGCCGGCTCTCCTTTGGCTCGGCCAGGGCCTGCAACGCCAGCCCATGGGCGGCAATATCATGCGCGCCTGCGCAACCTTGCCGGCGATCTGCGGCAATTATGCCAAGCCCGGCGCCGGCATGCTCTATCTCAATGGCGGCGGTCAGAAAGGCGTGGATGGCGATTATCTCGTTGCGCCGCATCTCGACAACAGCCCCGATACGCTGAGCCAAATGGATATGGCGGCATATCTCGAGAACGCGGAAAATGCCCGCGCCTTTCTCTGCTGGAATATCAATCCGGTCGCATCCAGCCCCGAGCAGGCGCGCCTGATGAAGGCCATGTCGCGCGAAGACCTGTTCACCGTCGTGCTCGATATTTTTGCTACCGACACCACCGATTTCGCCGATTACGTTCTACCCGCCGCGTCGTTCCTGGAATTCGACGATCTGGTGTCGGGCTATTTCAATATGTCCTTTTCGGCCCAGGCCAAGGTGGCCGAGCCGATGGGCGAAGCGCTGCCCAACCAGGAAATATTCCGCCGCCTGGCGAGCGCCATGGGCTTCACCGAGCCCGAGCTGCAGGAAAACGATGCGGATATCATCGCCCATGTGATGAACGGCATGAGCATTGATGGCGGCTTTGCGGCGCTGAAAGAGAGCGGCACCCTCTTTCCCAATCCCGAGCCGCAATTGCAATTTGACGGGCATAAATATCTAACCGAAAGCGGCAAGATCGAGATCGCAAGTGCTGCCGCTGAAGCGGACGGCCATCCACGCCTGCCGCAACCGGGCGCCGACGCGCGCCCCGGCGGCGGGCGTCTGCGCCTCATCACGCCAGCTTCCGAATGGCTGATGAACGATTCCTACGCCAACGACCCCAAGGTCGAAAAACAGCTCGGCGCGGCGACGGTGACGATTAATCCTGCCGATGCCAAAGCGCATGGCCTCAGCGCCGGCAGCCGGGTGCGCCTTTCCAACGGCACCGGCAGCCTGGATTTGGATTTGGTGGTTTCCGACAGCGTGCCCGAGGGCGCCGCGATGAGCGTGAAAGGCCGCTGGCCGCGCCGCGCCGGAAAAAATCGGGCAAACGTAAACGCGCTCAATTCGGGCGTGAAGTCGGATATGGGCGAAAGCACCGCCGTGCATGGTGTCGAGGTGGAGATCGCCGCGCTTTAGGCCCGGGAGAGCAAATCTCTTTGTATCGTCGCTCAGAAATATTGCCCTTGAGAACGCTGCGGCGCGCTTAATTGACAATATTGTCCGCTGTGACGGGTTAAGCAGACATTATTTGGGCGTGGCGTATTCGTCTCCGCTTGATCCGAAGGAGACTTCCGACACCTCCCTTCGTGCGCCACGCGGCGGCTGGCATATGACAAGGCTTCCGGTTTCAACCGTGTCGTCTCCTCGTAATTTGCGATAGCATCGGTGTGGAGTCCCTTATTTTTCTAGGGTCGCCTTAAACATGGCCGAGCCGGCGAGAAACACTTCGGACCGGACAGAAAGAAAAAGCAAGGAGGAAACCTATGCAACTAAACAGGACTGAACTACTGCATGCGTATCGCACGATGGCGGCGTGCCGGCACTTTGAGGAAAGCGTTTACGTCAATTTCTCGGACGGCAAGATTCCCGGCTTTGTCCACCTGTCGGCTGGGCAGGAAGCCACCGCGGCTGGTGTTTACATGGCGTTGGAAGAGCGCGATTGGATCGCGACCACCCATCGTGCGCATGGCCAATGCATCGCCCGCGGCATGGATCTGCAGGAAACCATGGATGAAATCTATGGCGCGGCCACCGGCGTTTGCGGCGGTAAGGGAGGATCGATGCATATCGCCGACCTCGATAAGGGGATGCTCGGCGCCAACGGGATTATCGGTGCGACCGGGCCCTTGGCGGTCGGCGCCGGCCTTTCCGCCAGGGCAAAAGGCGAAGGCGGCATCGCCGTGGCGTTCTTTGGCGATGGCGGTTCGAACGCGGGGATGATCTTCGAAGCCTACAATATGGCGAATATCTGGAACCTGCCGGTGGTTTTTATTTGCGAGGATAACGGCTATGCCGAGGCGACTTCCTCGTCCTATTCGGTGGCGGGCACGCAAGTGGCCCGGGCGAAGGGCTTCGGCATGCCGGGCGTCGAGGTCGATGGGTTCGATTTCTTCGCCGTCCTCGACGCGGCGAAAGAAGTCGTCGAACGCGCCCGGCGCGGCGATGGTCCCAGCCTGATGCACATTAAAACCGCGCGATTCTACGGCCACTTTGTCGGTGATGCGCAGACCTACCGGGCGGAAGGCGAGGTCGAAAAGCTGCGCGCTGAAAAGGACTGCCTGAAATTATTCCGCGAGAAAGTCGTCGGCGCGGCTCTGCTCAGTGACGAAGAGCTCGACACGATATTCGAAGAGGAACGACAGCGCATTGAAAACACCACGCTCGCCTCCCAGGCCGCACCGCGCGCCACCAAGGCCGACCTCATGACCGATGTTTACAGCTCGTATTAACCGGGGGATCCATAATGCCTAAAAAAACATACAGAGCAGCTATTAACGAGGCGATGGCAGGCGAAATGCGGCGCGACAGTTCGGTCATCGTGATGGGCGAAGACGTGTCCGGTGGAACCGGCTCGCCGGGTGAGGACGATGCCTGGGGCGGCCCGCTCGGTGTGACCAAGGGGTTGCATACCGAGTTCGGACCCACGCGGGTGCTCGACACGCCGATCTCAGAAGGTGGATTCATGGGTGCCGCAGCCGGCGCCGCGATCACCGGCTTACGGCCGATCGTTGACTTGATGTTTGTCGACTTCCTCGGCGTCTGTCTCGACGGCATTTTCAACCAGGCGGCAAAGTTCCGCTACATGTTCGGCGGCAAGGCTGAAACCCCGCTTGTTGTCAGGACGATGTATGGCGCCGGCCTGAGGGCCGCGTCGCAGCACAGCCAGACGCTTTATTCCATCTTCACCCATGTGCCCGGTGTAAAAGTGGTCGTGCCGTCGAACCCTTATGACGCGAAGGGGCTGATGATTCAGGCCATTCGCGACAATGATCCAGTCGTCTTCTTCGAACATAAGGCGATGTACGACGATGAGGGCGAAGTTCCCGACGAGGCTTACACGATCCCGTTTGGTGAGGCGAATGTGCTCTCTGAAGGCGAGGACGTCACGATCGTCGCGATTGGCAAGATGGTGCATTTGGCCAGCGCAGCCGCCGACAATTTGGCGAAAGATGGCATTTCCTGCACGGTGATCGATCCGCGTACGCTGTCACCGCTGGACGAGGAAACCATCCTCGAAGAGGTCGAAGCGACCGGTCGTTTGGTTGTTGTCGATGAGAGTCACCCGCGCTGTTCCGTGGCCGCCGATATTTCGTCCATCGTCGGTGAAAAGGCGTTCAAATCGCTCAAGGCCGGAGTCCAGAAAGTCACGGCGCCGCACTGCCCGGTGCCATTCGCGTCCGAGCTTGAAGATCTCTATATGCCGACCGTCGAGGACGTCGAAGCCGCGGTTCGCCGGACGATGGCCTAATCACAGTTTGTCGCCCGGACGACTTCGCTGAATTGATATTCGCCAACCGTATCAAACATCCTGCCCGCGGGGGACAGAATTGGTATGCAACGAAAATATTAGAAAGTGGATATATCCAAAATACCAACCACAAAATATAGAACATGCACTAAGAAAAATAATCATCGCTCCAGGAGTAGACACATGAATAAGAAACTTCCAATAACCGAACGTAGCCGGCTGCGCCGCAAGAACGAGAGAGGTTCTTACGACCGCGCGACAATTGATGCCATTCTCGATGCGATGCCGATGTGCCATGTCGGTTATGTGATAGACGGCTCTCCTATCGTGATGCCGACATTCCAATGGCGCGAAGGCGATCATGTCTATTGGCATGCGTCGAATGCCGGCCGTGGCTTGAAAGCGGCGGAAGGGGCGCCTGTTTGCTTGACCGTATCTCTGCTCGATGGACTCATACTGGCCAGAACAGGTTTGAATCATTCTGCTAATTTTCGCTCCGTTATGATCTTTGGTCAGCCGCACAAGATCACCGACCCCGGCCGAAAGGCCGACCTGCTCAATGGCATGATTGATGCTTTCTATCCTGGACGCAGCACGATCCTGCGCCCCATGGCAGAATCGGATATCAAGCAGACATCGGTACTTTCACTTCCGATTGAGGAAGCTTCCGCCAAGATCCGTGAAGGTGGCCCACTTGATGAAGATGAGGATTATGCTCTACCGATTTGGGCGGGCACCGTTCCGGTCCAAATGCAAATGATGCCGCCCATACCCGATCCGAGAAATCTCGATGGCGTCGAAATGCCTGACCACGTTACCGCGATAAAATTTGGGTAGCGGCTGCTTCCGGCTAGATTAGGCTGTCAAACCATCATCCAGTTTACGTCAGGAGTTGGGCGCATGGCGGACATCAACTTCGCAATTTCAAATTTTCCAACGCGGAGCAAAATTCAAGTCGGCCCTGACAGCCGGTTATGATCCATAAGAGACATTTTAATCTCTAGAGATTGTTCATCTTGCAGTGCCGCCTTCCGCAAGCCAGCGCGCGCATTCAGAACCGAGTTCGATTTGTGCCCGATCATCATAATTCCGACAAACTTCGGTGGGCAGAGTTTCTCTCCAACGGCCATTCTGACCTTTGTGAATGAATACCTGTGCGCCAGCGTCCCAAAAGGCGCCTCCAAGTGGGACACTCTTACTCGCGTTTTCTCGCATATAGTCGAAACTGCAGTACTCCAACATTTTTGGCCAGTGGCTATCATTTATAGGCGTTTCGAGAAATTCAGCCACCCGGCGCATTTCATGCGCCAAGTCCGATTTCAAATCAGCAAAATGCAGGAACAACACATTCGGCAAATGTCGGACTTCCCACCACGTACGAACATTCTCCCAAAAAGGCCACCAAGGAAAGCCATCTTTCATCAACCAATCTTGAAAATATCGGCTAATGTCTGCGACTGGTTTCTCAATTGGTGGCCCCACTCTTCCCGGAGTGTCATTCAATGCACTGTACCAAAAATCGTTCGCATTGGCGTGATGGTTATACATGCTCCAAACAACATCACGGCCATCGCGGCCAATGTAAATATACTTTGCAGGCGGCGAAAACACCAAGGCATCCACAGGCAGGTGTGTCTTGAGAAAGCGTCGGTGAGTTTGTGCCTCTACTTCAGGTAGTTTGACTTCCTTGGGCGGTATTCGCAGGTCTAACCAAGGTGACATTTCTGCTACTTCCAACCCTTCCTGAGCGGGGAATAGCAATTGTGCCACAATTTGCTGCAGCCACGTTGTGCCTGACTTGGCATAAGTAGATATGACGATATCGTCATCCCTAAAAACAAAATCATCCCAGATTGTCGAATCAATATGATGGTTATGGATGTCTCTTGATTTTTTGGGCCAATTGAAAGTGGTCTCTGTCATGAGGCATTACCTAGAAAGTGAAAATGTCAGTTATCTTCTGGTTCAGTATTAATAACAATTTGTCGAAAAGTAACTAACCAATTGAATGCCTTCTTTTGGCTTGGTTCGGCTATCAAACTGTCTACTGAATTACGTCCGAATTTGACAGCAAAGCGGACATCGCGAATTGGAATCTCACTCAATATGCGCCTGAGCGCTGCACGGTAGTTGCGGGGGCAAGAGTTAGCGCGGCAACCGTAATTTGATTGTGTTGGCCCCTTAAACGCCGGGTGGCGTCTCCCGATGCTACGACGGAAAGGCCTCGCGCAATTCCGCCACCTGTTCCGCCGTCAGCAGGCGCACATCGCAGCCGCGCAGAAGGAGATGGAGTTTGGCCGTCTCCTCCAGTTCTTCCGCCGCATAGACGGCGGCGTCCAACTCCTTACCGGCGACCACGGGCCCGTGGTTGGCGAGCAGGACGGCGTGGTGTTCTTTGGCGTATTTGGCCACCGCTTCGGCCAGGGCCATGTCGCCGGGGCGGAAATAGGGCACTAGCGGTAATTTGCCGACGCGCATCACCGCATAGGCGGTGATCGGCGGCAGCACATCATCCGGGTCGATATCGGCGAGAGTCGAAAGCGCCACCGAATATGTCGAGTGCAGGTGCACGATTGATTTTGCGCTCGGGCGCTCGCGGTACATGGCGAGGTGGAGAAAGGCTTCCTTGGAAGGCTTGTCACCGGCCAGTAACTTTCCCTCAGGCGATAATTTTGAAATGCGCGCCGGGTCGAGCCGGCCCATGCAGGAATTGGTCGGCGTCACCAGCAGCCCATCCTCGACCAGATGGCTGATATTGCCCGACGAGCCGCAGCCATAGCCGCGTTCGAACAGCGATTTGCCGTGCAGCGCGATGCGTTCGCGCAGGTCTGTCTCGTTCAATCGAGCACCTTGAACGCTTTGGTGAAAAAGTCGGGCGCGCCGAAATTACCGGATTTGAGCGCCAAGTGTAGCGGTGCGTCGCCGAGGCTCATGCACCACGGCACGCCGGGGTCGATCTGTTTGCCGATCATCAGCCCCCGTACGCCAAGCGCCTGAACGGCGGCGCCCGATGTCTCGCCGCCGGCCAAGACCAGTTTTCCGACGCCGGCCTTGACCAGTCCCTTGGTGATTTTGGCGAGCGCGCGCTCGACCAGGGCGCCGGCTTTGTCGCGGCCATGTTTGGCTTGTGCCTTGGCGATCTCGGCCGGGCTGGCGCTGGCGTATATGAGAATTGGTTTTTGCCCGAGCTTCGGTTTGGCCCAAGCAATGGCCTCTTGGACGATATCCTGTTTACCGCCAAGCTTGACGGCATCGACATGGAAGGTCGGGTGCTTGGCTTTTTTCATGCGCGCGATCTGGTCCAACGTCGCTTCCGAGCAACTGCCGGCGATGACCGCCGCGTGGCCTTTGGCGCGCGGCAAACTGGCGGCATTTCCCCTGCGGCCAAGCGCACCCGAGGCGCGGAAATTGGCCGAGAGGCCCATCGCCACGCCGGAGCCGCCGGTGATTAGTTTCAGTTTTGCCGAGGCGCGGCCAATATCGATCAAATTTTTGTCGCTCAGCGCATCGACAATCGCGTGCCGTTTGCCTTCCTTGCGTAGGCCTTGAAGCGCTTTTGCGATGGCGTCGGGGCCTTGGTCAACCGTCTCCCACGGCACCAACCCAACCGCATAGGGGGTTTGCTCGCCGAGCACCTCGACCAGATTGGCATTGGTCATTGGCGTAATCGGGTGGTTGCGCATGCCGGATGCCGAGAGCAGCACATCGCCGACAAACAAATGACCACGAAAGACGGTGCGGCCATTGGTCGGAAAGGCCGGGCAGGCGATGGTGATGCCGCCTTTTATCCGCTCCAGCATGGCATCTGCGACCGGGCCGATATTGCCGCTCGGCGTCGAATCGAAGGTCGAGCAATATTTGAAGAAATACTGCTTGGCGCCGGCGGATTTAAGCCAGTCCATCGCCTTCAAAGATTTACGCACCGCTCGGATGGCCTGCGTGTTGCGCGATTTGAGCGCCACCACCACGGCGTCGGCATCCGGAACCACCATGCCCTTTTCGGGCACGTCGATCATTTGCACGGTGCGCATGCCGCTTGCCACCAGGGTGTTGCAGAGGTCGGTGGCACCCGTCATGTCGTCGGCCACCGCCCCCAATAAGATGCCTTTTTTTCTTTTTGCCATTTGCCGCTTCGCCGCTGTATTGAGGATTAAAGTGTCGCTGCCTATTTCACCGCTTGCCAGGCGCGCGTGAAGAAATCGGCCGTGCCGAAATTTCCCGCCTTCAGCGCCAAGTGGATCGGCGGTTTGTCCAGGGTCATTGTCCAGGGCGCGCCGGGATCGATCTTATGGCCGATACGGAGCGAGTGAATCTTAAGCGCTTTGATGGTTCCGCCCGAGGTTGCGCCGCCGGCGACAACCAATTGACCGACGCCGGCCTTGACCAGGCCTTTGGAAATTTTCGCCAGACAGTCTTCGATCAAATTCCGGGATTTCTGGATGCCGTGCTTGCGCTGAATCTTCTTCACCGTCTCGGCATTGGTACTCGAATAAATCAGCACCGGACCATCCGCCAATTTCGGCTTGGCCCAATCCAATGCTTCCTTGGCGATATCCCGCTTGCCGCCGAGCTTCCTGCCATCGACAAAGAACGCCGGGCAGGTTTTCTTCATGTGGGCGACTTGCGCCAAGGTTGCCTCGGAACAACTGCCGGCCACGACAGCCTGATAGCCTGTCGCCTTCGGCAATTCGTCGGCGCCGGAATCGGGGCCCATCAGGCCGGCGCGGCGGAAATTTTTGGGCAGCGCCATTGCCGCGCCCGAGGCCCCGGTTATCAATTTTATGTCGCGGCAGGCGGTGCCGATATCGCGTAAATTGCGCGTCGTGACCGCATCGACGATGGCGTAGCGCGAGCCCGCCGCGCGCAGGCGGTTCAATTCGCCCAAGATAGCAGCGGGGCCAAGTGTCACGACCTCATGCGGCACCAGGTCAACTTTCGCTTTGGTCTGCCGGCTGAGCACTTTGATCAAATTTGATTGCTTCATCGGTGTTGCCGGATGGGTGCGCATAAAGGATTCAGACAGCAACAGATTGCCGACGAAAAGATGGCCCTGAAACACGGTGCGCCCGGCCACCGGAAATGACGGACAGAAAACCGTAAAATCTTCCTTCATCGCTTTTAACAGCGCATCCGCAACCGGCCCGATATTGCCGCGGTTGGTCGAATCGAAGGTCGGGCGGTATTTGAAATATATTTGCTCAGCACCGCGCGCCTGCAGCCAGCGAAGCGCGGCGAGGGATTGGCGTATCGCGTCTTTGGCCGGGGCCGTGCGGGTATTGAGCGCAATGACGATTGCGTCTGCGTCTTTTATGGCCAAATCCTTGTGCGGCACGCCGATTTCCTGAACGGTGCGCATGCCTTGGCTCACCAGGGTGTAGCTCAGGTCGGTTGCGCCGGCGATGTCGTCGGCGATGGCGCCGAGGAGAATTTTGTTTTTCCCGCCCGCTTTCGTCGCTTTCACGCGTCTAATTTTAGCCATGCCGCCCCCTAAAAAAATGCCTGTAGGCCGGTTTGCGCCCGGCCGAGGATGAGGGCGTGTACGTCATGCGTGCCCTCATAGGTGTTGACCGCTTCCAGATTCATGACATGGCGAATGACGTGATATTCGTCCGAAACGCCATTGCCGCCATGCATATCGCGTGCGGTGCGGGCAATGTCGATCGCCTTGCCGCAGGAATTGCGCTTGATCAGCGAGATCGTTTCCGGCGCCAGGCGCCCTTCGTCAAACAGCCGCCCGGCGCGCAAACAGGCCTGCAGGCCGATCGAGATTTCCGTCTGCATGTCGGCGAGTTTTTTCTGAATCAGCTGATTGGCGGCGAGCGGGCGGTTGAACTGCTTGCGCTCGAGCGTATAGGAGCGCGCCGCATGCCAGCAGAATTCAGCCGCGCCGAGGGCGCCCCAGGCAATGCCATAACGCGCCCGGTTGAGGCAGCCGAACGGCCCGCCCAAACCCGAAGCACCGGGCAGCTCATTTTCTGCCGGCACGAAGACTTCATCCATCTGGATCATGCCGGTGATCGAGGCGCGCAGGGAAAACTTGCCCTCGATCTTGGGCGCGCTTAAGCCCTTCATGCCTTTTTCGAGAATATAGCCGCGGATAATGCCGTCGTCGTTTTTGGCCCAGACGACAAACACATCGGCGATCGGCGAATTGGTAATCCAGTTTTTGGCGCCCGACAGGAGAAAGCCGCCATCGGTGCTTTTGGCGCGTGTGATCATCGAGCCCGGATCGGAGCCATGGTCGGGCTCGGTCAGGCCGAAGCAGCCGATCAGCTCGCCGGTTGCCAGGCCGGGCAGGAATTTTTGTTTCTGCACATCGCTGCCATAGGCGTTGATCGGATGCATCACCAGGCTCGATTGCACGCTCATGGCGGAGCGGTAGCCGGAATCGACATTCTCGACCTCGCGCGCCATCAGGCCGTAACAGACATAGGAAACGCCGGCGCAGCCATAGCCGTCGATGGTCGCGCCGAGCATGCCGAGCGCGCCCATCTCGTTCATGATCTCGCGGTCGAAGCGCTCGTGCCGGTTGGCTTCGAGGATGCGCGGCATGAGCTGTTCCTGGGCGTAGGCGTGCGCGGTATCGCGCACCAGGCACTCTTCTTCTGAGAGCTGCTCGCCGAGCAGGAAGGGATCTTCCCACTGAAACTTGGGGCGCGCAGGTTTGGCGGGTTTGCCCGCTTCCCTGACATTGGCCGCGCTTGCGGCTGGCTCGCTCATGGCTTCTCTCCGTGCAGGCTTTTTTAGCTTCTCCTTTCTAGCATTGCTGGGGTTGCGCTCCAAGCCCGCCGGTCGCGATCTCCGTACTGTTAATTTTTTCCCGAACGGGCAACAATGTCGCTCCTTCTCGCCATTCGGAATCCGATGTGTACAACCCGTCGCCAGCCAGGGCCGCCAGCGCCAGCCTGCAGCAAACCGGTGTGTTGCCGCTTATTCTGCTGTTCGCGCTCGGGCTCGGCTTCGGCGTGAGCTTCACCTTGAACAAGCTCGCCACCACCAATGGCGTGCCGTTTATCCCCTATGTGTTTTGGCAATCCGCCGGTGCGGCGCTGTTGCTTGTTGTTGCCGCCCTGGGCTTGCGCCAACTGCCCGCCGTGACGGGCGCGCATATCCGTATCTATGTGGTGATGGCGCTCCTCAATGTGGCGATCCCCTATTTGGTGCTGAGCTATGTCGCGCCCAAGCTGCCGGCTGGGCTGTTGCCGATCGGCCTCGCCCTGGTACCGGGGGTGATTTATTTGATGGCGCTCGCACTTCGCCAGGAGCGTTTCGGCGTGCTGCGCTTCGGCGGGATTTGCCTTGGCCTGGTCGGCGTGTTGGTGATCCTGCTGCCGAAAGCGAGCCTGCCCGAGCCCGATATGGTGGGATGGCTGGCGCTCAGCCTGGTGGCGACGCTCGCCTTTTCGCTGCGCGCCGTGCTGGTGCCGCTGATGCGCCCGCCGGCAACAACTTCGCTCTCGCTCGCCTGCGGCCTTCTGATCGCGGCGACCATCATCATGTTGGCGATCATGGCGGCGAGCGGAGAGTGGTGGGCCTTTGAAGGCGACTTCGGCATCGGTCATGGCGCCACTGTCGCCGGCATGTTTAACAATGCGCTGATCCTGGTGCTGATTTTCACCGTTATCCGCATGTCGGGCCCGGTGTTCTTCGGCGCCGTAAATTACATTTCGATGCTGGTCGGCGTCGCCCTTGGCATGCTTGTATTCGGTGAACAGCATTCGCTCTGGGTGTGGCTTGCCATCGCCCTGGTGCTGGTCGGCCTCTATCTGGTTAACCGCGGCAAGGCACGATGACAAATAGCAAGACCGAAGCGGCGCGCGCCGCATGGCGCAGCCCGGGCGCCATTCCGATATTGATGCTGTTCGTGCTCGGGCTGTCGTTTGCCGTGGTGCTCGTTCTCAACCGGGTCGCCGTCGAGGGTGGCGTGCCGTTCATCCCCTATGTGTTTTGGCAATCGCTCGGCGGCTTTGCGATCCTCCTGTTGCTGGCTCTGACCATGAGCGGCAGGCCGCCGCTGAGCTGGGCGCATATTCGTGTCTATATGGTCACCGGATCGCTCAACCTGACCATTCCCTATCTGATTTTCGCTTTTGTTGCGGCCAAGGTGCCGACCGGAATCCTCGGTCTCAGCCTGTCGCTTGTGCCGGTGACGATTTACATGCTCGCGCTGATATTCCGGCTCGACAGTTTTCGCATCGTCCGCTTTTTCGGCATCCTGCTCGGGCTGGCCGGAATTCTGTTCGTCCTGTTGCCGGAGGCCAGCCTGCCGTCGCCGGATATGGTCGGCTGGGTGGCGCTCGGTTTCGTCGCGCCGCTGTGCTATGCGCTGAATGCCGTCTGTGTCGCGATGCTACGCCCGCCCGAGGGCGATTCGGTGCAACTCGCCAGTGGCTTGATGTTTACCGGCAGTGTTTCGATGCTGGTGGTGATGGCGGTAACCGGCGAGTGGTGGGCCTTCGAAGGCAGTTTCGGCGACGGTCATTGGGCCACCCTGGTGGCGATGGCCAATAACGCGCTGTCCTTTTATCTGATCTTCGAGCTGATCAAGCGCGCCGGGCCGGTGTTCTTCTCGATGGTAAATTACGTCGCCACCTTGACCGCCATGGGGCTTGGTATCTGGATTTTCAGCGATGCGCACAGCATCTGGATCTGGGCGGCGCTGGTGCTGATCGGCGCCAGCCTGGTGCTGGTGAATTTCGTCTCGATGCGCGGGCGTTGAAATAAAAAAGGAGGCCGGCGAGAAATCACCGGCCCCCTTAATCACGTTACCGGCTATTTCAGGAATATTTCGACACGCCGGTTCCTGCCTTCTTTGACACCGTCGACCGTTTTGGCGGCGAGCTGGTTTTCGCCGTGGTTTTCGATGTTGATATTCAAATTAACGCCACCGAAACGGCGCACCATATCGACAACGGCAAGCGCCCGTTTCTGCGCCAGGTCCTGGTTGTAGCTTGAGGCACCGGCACGGTCCGTATGGGCCGAAACCACCATATCGTTGACCTTCAACTGGCGCGTCGCCGCCACCGCGTCGCCGATCGTATGGGTGGCGTCCTTGGAAACCGTCGCGCTGTTGAAATCGAAATAGATCACATAGTGGGTCGATGCCGGCTCGATTTCCGGCAGCGCCATGGGCTCCGCTTCCTCGACCACCGGATCCGCCATCGGTTCGGGCGCCGGGCGGAGCGCATTTTCAACCGTCACGATGGCGCCGAAGAAGGCGGCGCGGCAGGCGGCGATATCTTCGGGCTGGATATTTTCTTCCTGCTCCTCGACCCAGCAGTCGAACATGGCTTGGGCGTGCGCGGCGCTGACCGGCACCTTGGTCCGGCCCGAGGCATCGAGCGCCGACGTCAGGCGGTCGCGTGCTCTGTCGAGTTCATCCACATTGGCTTCAGGAATATCCCAATTCTCCAACATGACGGGCAGAGGCGCATTGCCCGAGGCCGACGCCACCGCCCGTTCAGCGAAAATGTCTGAGCGGCTATAATCAAACTCGGCATATTCGTCCTCTGCCTGGGTCATATATTCGCTATAAAGAGCGTTCTCGAAGGCGGTTCCGCTCGGCTGGGCATCGCGTGCGTCGTACAGACCGAAGCCGGAGCAGGCGCCGAGCAGCAGCAATCCGGCGCCAAGAGCAAGGCTCCTGTTGAGCGCTCTATATTTGAGTATGGATAGCAGTCGATATTTCATTTCGGCTTTTTCCCCTATGTTTCGTATTTCATTAAATTCGCCGGTCTAGCATTGTGAATTTGAAGGGCGGGGCTCCGGCCACCACACGCGACAATACTAATGTATAATAATTAATGTGAAAAAGATGACAGTGATCACATTGGGCGATTTTTTTGTCAGATCTCTTGCGGCCGCTGCGCGCCGCCGCCATGCTGATTCTGGCTCTGTGATGACCGGGAATTAATCAGAAGGCGGCCATGCGACGGCAGAAAATTAATGGTCGGGAAATCCTGTTGGAGTTCCACCATGTCGGCGATTACGTCAAAGTTTCGGCGATCGATACCTCGACCAATATTGAGGCATCTATCGTCGGCTCGCCGCGCATAAGCCAGCAGGAATTGACCCGCCTCGCCGTGCGTAAGTTGGATTATGTGCTGAAAAAAAAGCGCAAGGCGGCCAAGGCCAAGCCGGAGCGCGGCATTAAAGTCTGAAAATATACGGTCGTTTAGTTTTCGCTGCGCTTTTGCCCGAGGCCGATTTTTTTGGCGAATTCCGAACGCCGTTTGGCGTAATTCGGCGCCACCATCGGATAGTCCGCCGGCAAACCCCAGCGCGCGCGGTATTCATCGGGAGTCAATCCAAACGTGGTGCGCAAGTGCCGTTTGAGCATTTTTAGTTTGCGCCCGTCTTCCAGGCAGATGATGTAGTCCGGCGTGATCGAGCGGCGGATCGGCACCGCCGGTTTCCCCGCCGCCTTTTCAGCGCCGTTATCGCCCTGATCGACCTGGCGCAAGGCGGCGCCTACGGTGCGGACGATTTCCGGCACCTGATCTGCTGAGAGTGAATTATTGCCGACATAGGCAGCGACGATTTCCGCCGTCATGCGTAACAATTCATTTTCATCGACGTTGTTTTCGTTATCTTCCGGCATAGTATTAGCGTCATTTTTTATTTACAGACTATAATTTAATGACAGTGTGATTTGCAGGTGTCAAATAATATTAATACGTACACCCAATACATGCGCTTGACTATTAGGTACAATAATATTCATGACATTTACACGGCTTGGGTAAGACTCAAATAGGCATGTTATACGCACGATCTATTGTGGCCGAGGCACTGTGGCTACGCGAGATATGGTGTCGGTGGGCTTGCCCCGCGCCACAATGTGCGCGTATACAATAAATCCATTCCAAAACGAGTAAGCGTTCGAGTACATGTCCGTAAAAGCCGTCGCGATTGCTTCCGACCATCGGGGGATTGCCTTGAAAGCAGCCCTTGCCGTCACTCTGCGCGCCCGGGGATTGAAGGTCTTGGACCTTGGCCCCGACAGCGAGGACGCGGTCGATTATCCCGATTTTGCCGACAAGCTCGCGCATGAAATCAACTCCGGCGAGGCCGAGCGCGGCGTCTTGATTTGCGGCTCCGGTATCGGCATGAGCATTGCCGCCAACCGCCACCGCCAGGTGCGCGCGGCGCTTTGCCATGATGCCGACGCGGCGCGCCTGACGCGCCAACATAATGACGCAAATGTGCTCACCCTGCCTGGTTCCTCGATTAGCGAAGCAGAGGCCCAGGCGTGCCTGGGCGCCTTTCTCGACACCGATTTTGAAGGCGGGCGTCATGCCCGCCGGGTTGCCAAGCTGGCGTGATTCCTTAAATTTTTTGTATGGCGAGTGAATTTAGCAATGTCCGCATCTAAGCCAAGCGCCGGCCTGTCGGCCGGCGTTCGTCACGAAGATTTCTTTTCCGGCTCGCTCGCCTCGGCCGACCCGGAGGTCAAGGACGCGATAAGCCAGGAAGTCGCGCGCCTGCAGAATTCCATCGAGCTGATTGCCTCGGAAAATATCGTCTCACGCGCCGTACTCGAGGCGCAGGGCTCGGTGATGACCAACAAATATGCCGAGGGCTATCCCGGCCGGCGCTATTATGGCGGTTGCGAATATGTCGACGTCACCGAACGTCTGGCGATTTCCCGCGCCAAGCAAATATTCTCCTCGGGCTTTGCCAATGTGCAGCCGCATTCCGGCTCGCAGGCCAATCAGGCAGCCTATATGGCGGTGATGAAGCCGGGCGATAAATTGCTTGGCATGTCGCTCGCGGCCGGTGGGCATCTCACCCATGGCGCCGCGCCGAACCAGTCAGGCAAATGGTTTAAGGCGGTGCAATATGGCGTCCGCCAGCAGGATGCCGCGATCGATTTCGATGAGGTGGCAAGCCTGGCGAAAGAGCACAAGCCGCAAGTCATTGTCTGCGGCGGCTCGGCCTACCCGCGCTTTATCGATTTTGCCCGTTTTCGCCAGATCGCTGATTCGGTCGGCGCGGTGATGATTGTCGATATGGCGCATTTTGCCGGATTGGTGGCGGCGGGTGTGCACCCGAGCCCCGTGCCGCACGCCGATATCGTGACCACGACAACGCATAAAACCCTGCGCGGCCCGCGCGGCGGCATGATTCTCACCAATGACGAAGCGCTCGCCAAAAAAATTGATTCGGCTATTTTCCCGGGCTTGCAGGGCGGTCCGCTGGAGCATGTCATTGCCGCCAAGGCGGTTGCTTTCGGCGAAGCGCTCCGGCCCGAATTCCGCAGCTACGGCGAGCGCATTGTCGATAACGCAAATATTCTCGCCGACACCCTGGCCGCGAACGGCATCGATATCGTCTCGGGCGGCACGGATACGCATTTATTATTGGCCGATCTGCGGCCCAAGAAACTCACCGGCAAAGCGGCGGAAGAAAGCCTTGAGCGGGCCGGAATGACCTGTAACAAAAACGCCATTCCCTTCGATCCGCAAAAACCGTCGATCACGTCCGGCATTCGCCTCGGCTCGCCGGCGGCAACCAGCCGGGGTTTCGGGGCTGAGGAATTCCGCCAGGTCGGCAATTGGATTGCCGAGGTTCTCGATGGTTTGGCCGCGAACCCGGACAACAACGAACTGGTGGAGGCACGGGTGCGCGAGCAAACCGTCGCCTTGTGCCGCAATTTCCCCATTTATCCCGATTTGGATTATTAGGTCAGGAAGACGCCATGCGCTGTCCTTTTTGTGGTCACGACGATACGCAAGTAAAAGATTCCCGGCCGACGGAAGACAATACGTCGATCCGCCGGCGCCGCGCCTGCCCCAACTGCGGCGGCCGCTTCACCACCTTCGAGCGCATTCAGATGCGCGAGTTGACGGTCATCAAGCGCAACGGTCAGCGCACCTCGTTCGAGCGCGACAAGCTGGCCCGCTCGATGGCGATTGCGCTCCGTAAACGGCCGGTCGAGCCGGATCGGGTGGAGCGCGTGATCAACGGCATCGTGCGCCGGCTCGAAAGCTTGGGTGAACAGGAGATCCCCTCCAGCGTGGTCGGCGAGATGATCATGGAGGCGCTCGCCGGGCTTGATTCGGTGGCTTATGTGCGCTTCGCCTCGGTCTATAAGAATTTCCGCGAGGCCAAGGATTTCGAAAAATTCATCGGCGGCTTGGGTGGCGACGACGAAGAGCAGTGATGCGTCCCTAGATAAGCGCCACATGGCGGCGGCGTTGGCGCTGGCCGAACGTGGGCTGGGCGCCGTATGGCCGAATCCGGCGGTTGGTTGCGTGTTGGTGAAGGATGGCCGTGTCATCGGGCGCGGCTGGACCCAGACCGGCGGACGGCCGCATGCGGAAAGCGAGGCGCTGGCGCGCGCCGGCGATGCGGCCAAGGGCGCAACCGCCTATGTCACGCTCGAGCCCTGCGCCCATCACGGTGAAACAGGCCCGTGCGCCGAAGCGTTGGCAAAAGCCGGCATCGCGCGCCTGGTGGCGGCGATGGCGGATCCCGACCCGCGTGTCTCCGGGCGCGGGTTTGCCCATCTGAAAACAGCCGGTATCGAAGTTTTGATTGGCCCCGGCGGCGATCAGGCGGCGCGCCTCAATGCCGGCTTTTTGCGCCGGGTCGAGAGCGGCCGCCCGCTGGTCACGCTTAAGCTGGCGACCAGCCTCGATGGCCGCATCGCCACGGCAAGCGGTGAAAGCAAATGGATTACCGGTGATTTGTCGCGCGCCCGTGGCCATCTCCTGCGCGCCCAGCATGACGCCATCCTGGTCGGCTCGGGCACGGCGCTCACGGATGACCCCGGCTTGACCTGTCGCCTGCCCGGCCTCGCGCCACGTTCGCCGCTGCGCGTCGTGATGGATGGCCGCCTCAGACTGCCACTCGGTCACCAATTGGTGACAGGCGCGCATGACGTGCCGACCTGGCTCGTGACCACGAGTGGATCTGCTAAAGATTATATTGCGGCTGGCGTAGAGGTTATCACGGTGGCGCCCGATGAAAGTGGCCATCCGGATGCGCTGGCGACGCTTGAGGCGCTCGGCGCGCGCGGCATTACCCGCCTTTTGATCGAAGGCGGCGCGCATGTTTCAGCGGCGTTTCTCGGCGCCGGCCTGGTCGACCGCCTCGCCTGTTTCCGTGCCGCCAACATGATCGGCGGCGATGGCGCGCCGGCAGTTGAATCTTTTGCCCTCGATCGCCTTGACGCAGCGCCGGCCTTTGTTCGCCAAGCGCTTCACGAATTGGACGGCGATGTGCTTGAATCACTCGACGCGTTAATTTAGAGAACGGCATGTTTACCGGAATAATCACTGATTTGGGACGGGTGCGCGAGATTCGCCAGACAACGGATGGCGACGACCGGCGTATCCTGATCGAGACCGCCTACGATACCGCTGGTATTGCGCTCGGCGCCTCGATCGCTTGCGCCGGGCCGTGCCTAACGGTGGTTGAAACCGGGCCTAATTGGTTTGCGGTTGATGTCAGCGGCGAGACGATGGCGCGGACAACGATTGGCGGCTGGCAGGCCGGGAGCCGCATCAATCTGGAGCGCGCGCTCTCAATTGGCGACGAATTGGGCGGCCATCTGGTAACCGGCCACATAGATGGTGTCGGTCAACTTCAGGCACGCCGCGACGATGGTGAATCGGTCCGTATGGAGTTTGCGGCGCCCGCCGGATTGATGAAATTTATCGCCGGAAAAGGCTCGATTTCGATAGATGGCGTGTCGCTCACCGTGAATGAGGTGGGGCCAGACAGCTTCGGCGTTAACATTATTCCGCATACACTCAGCGTAACGACGCTGGGTGAAATGGCACCGGGCGCTGCCGTCAATCTTGAGATCGACCTTCTTGCGCGCTACGTTGCCCGGCTCACAGAGGAAGTTTGAACAATATGTTGCGCGTCGCCACCCCTACCAGCGAGGCTCTCTCGTCGATCGAAGAGGCCATCGAAGAATTCCGCAATGGCCGGATGATCGTTCTCGTTGACGATGAAGAGCGGGAGAATGAGGGCGACCTCGTTATTCCGGCCCAATTGGCTACGCCGGAGACGATTAATTTCATGGCCAGATACGGGCGCGGGCTGATCTGCCTGGCGCTGCAGCCCGAGCGTTGCCATGAGCTTGGCCTGGAACTGATGCCCAAGCGCAACGAATCACGCCACGATACGGCGTTTACCGTCTCGATTGAGGCGCGCGAAGGTGTGACCACCGGAATTTCCGCGTCGGACCGCTCGCGTACCGTCATGGCGGCGATCGATCCGGCCAGTGGGCCGCATGATATCGTCTCGCCCGGACATGTCTTTCCGCTGATGGCGCGCGATGGCGGCGTGCTGGTGCGTGCCGGCCATACCGAGGCGGGCGTCGATATGGCGCGCCTTGCCGGCCTCAACCCCTCGGCGGTGATCTGTGAAATTATGAATGACGATGGCTCGATGGCGCGCATGGCGGATCTCGAAGCGTTCGCCCAGCGCCACGCCGTCAAGGTGGCGTCGATCGCCGATTTGATCTCCTACCGTTTGCGCAATGACACCTTCGTCGAGCGTATCGAGGAGACCGAGCTGCATAGCCGCTATGGCGGCGCGTTCAAAATGTACGTCTATGCCAATACGGTGGAATATTCCGAACATATCGTGTTGGTGAAAGGCGATATCAGCGACGATGAGCCGGTCCTGGTGCGGGTCCATGATTTCGATCCGCTCGACGATTTGCTGGCCGATAGTTCGAGCGGTCACGAGGGCAAGTTGCAGGCGGCGATGCGCATTGTCGGCGAGCGCGGGCGCGGTGTGGTCGTCATCATTCGCGAGCCGCGCCAATCGCGCGTCTCCGAATTGGTGCGCGCGCGTCACAGCGGCAGCGAGGCGACGGGCCTGCGCGATTATGGCGTTGGCGCGCAGATTCTGCGCGATCTCGGCATTCACGAGATGATCCTGTTGCACAATACCGAGTGGACCATTGTCGGCCTTGACGGCTATGGCCTGAAGGTCGTCGGCCAAATGCCGATACCGTCGGGGCCAGTCGGTGAAGTCGGCAAAAATGGCTGAAGCGCTTCATATCCTGGTCGCCGAAGCGCGCTTTTACGATGATATCGCCGATGAGTTGATGCTGGGCGCGTGCGCGGTTCTCGACGAAGCGGGTGCCACTTACGAAACCGTCGCGCTGCCGGGCGCCTTTGAAATCCCCGCCGCGTTCAAAATGGCGATGGCGAGCGGGCGCTTCGATGGCTATATCGCGCTCGGCTGCGTGATCCGCGGCGAAACCTCGCATTATGATTATGTTTGCGGTGAATCGGCGCGTGGCTTGATGTCGCTTGCGACGCGCCACGGCATCGCTATCGGCTATGGCATATTGACGACGGAGAACCGCGAGCAAGCCTGGACGCGGGCGTCGCGGGCGGAAAAAAACAAAGGCGCCTTCGCCGCCGAGACCTGTTTGCGCATGGCTCGGCTACGCCGCGATTTTTCTCAAAAGGCGGGTTGAACACCATGGCGGAAATAAAAAAACAGCCGGGGCAGGGGCGCAGTGTGGCGCGCCTCGGTGCGGTGCAGGCGCTCTATCAGATGGAGCTTTCGGACGCTCAGCCGGATGAGGTTATCAAGGAGTTCGTCGCCCACCGCATCGGTCAGGAGATCGAGGGCGATGCTTACGCCGAGGCCGATCGCGCGCATTTTAAATGGTTGGTGCTGAACACCCACAGCCGGATCGACGAATTGGATAGCTGTATCGGCAGCGCGCTCGACGCCGACTGGACGGTGACACGTTTGGGCGCGCTGATGCGCGCTCTGCTCCGGGCGGCGGCGGCCGAACTTTCGGCCCGCCCCGACATTCCGGCGCGAGTGGTGATGAATGAATATGTTGAGTTGGCAGGCGCTTTCTTCTCACAGCGTGAGCCTGCCTTCGTCAATGCGGCGCTCGATACCTTGGCGCACCGCTTGCGCGCCGATGAGTTCGCGCCGTCGGACCAGGCGGGCGGCAATGTCAGACCACCGGCCGGGCACTGAATTCGATCTGATCCTGCGTCATTTTGCGCCGCTCGCAAGCGGCGAGGCGGGCGCCTATGCGCTCTGCGACGACGCTGCATCGCTTGCCGTGAAGCCCGGCCACGAGCTCATCGTCACCAAGGATATGATGGCGGCGGGGGTGCATTTTTTCGCCACCGACCCGCCGGAGACGCTTGGCCGCAAGATATTGCGCGCCAATCTATCGGATTTGGCGGCGATGGGTGCGACGCCCCGGGCCTATGCCATGGGGCTGGCCCTGCCCGGAGATTTACCGCCGGACTGGCTGGAGAAATTCGTCGCCGGGCTGGCCGAGGACCAAGCCCAGTTCGGCGTCACGCTGATTGGCGGCGATACCATTCGCGCCGCCGACGGCTTGACGATGTCGCTCACCGCATTCGGAGAAATAGCCGCGGGCCGCGCCTTGCGCCGCTCCGGCGCCAAGCCCGGCGATGCGATCTTTGCGAGCGGCACAATCGGCGATGCGGCGCTCGGCCTGCAAGTCGCTGAGGGCCGCCCATTGGCGGGTGTGGCGGCGGCAGAGAGGGAAACCCTCCTGGCGCGCTACCGTCTGCCCGAGCCGCGTACAGAATTAGGCAGAGGCCTGGTCGGTCTGGCGAGCGCGGCGATCGATATATCCGACGGCCTGGTCGCCGATCTCGGCCATATATGCACGGCGTCGGAAGTCGGCGCGCGCATTGAAGTGGAACGGGTTCCTTTATCGGACGCCGCAGCGGCAGCCTGCCGCGCCGCGCCGGAGCTTATTCAGCGCCTGCTTTCGGGCGGCGACGATTATGAATTGCTGGTGTGCGCGCCAGCGCAAGCTGAAGAAGATGTGGTCGCAGCCGCCCGGGCCGCCGATATTCCGCTCGGCCGCATTGGCACAGTGATGCCGGGCTCCGGTGTTTGCGTGATCGGCTCAGACGGCGGCGAAATGATGCTTGAGCGCGGCGGATACAGGCATTTCTAGCGCGCTTCGGGATATTCACCCTTTGTTCAGTCTTGTCGTCCATCATCATGGCGTGAACCCCTGAATTTTTTGCGGCGCGCGCTCGTCATGGCGAAAAAGAAAAGTAAAAAGAAGTTATTTATCATCGCCGGTCTGGTCTTGATCGGCGTGGTCGCGGTCGGCGGCTATCAGATGATGATGGGCAGCAAAGAAGGTGAGCCTTCCAAGCCGGATGTGTCGAGCGAGCTTGGATTTATCGGCCTCGATCCCTTCCTGGCGCCGGTCATTGAAGGCCGGAGAATAGCCAAATATGTCGCCGTCGGGGTCGTGTTGGAGCTCTACAACGTAGACCATAAGCCTTTGATTCGTAAGTATATGACGCCGCTCAGGAACGCCTTCATCGACGATTTCGTGTTTCAGGCGCAAATGAACAGCGGAACCTCGGAATCGATCCACTTAAAGCGCGTAAAGACCCGCTTCCACACCTTGGCGGACCGCATTGTCGGCCCCGATATCGTCAAGGAAATTCTTATCAGCCATGTCATAGATCGGGGTTTTTAGGCCCTGTCCCGGGTGAATCCGGGGCCGGGCGAAATATTTCCTGCCTCGGGCCGGTTGCGTTCTGATCCGTCTTCTGGCATTTTCCGCGCGCGCAAAAATCGAGTTGCGGGATTCGCGCCGCTTGATGGATATGTGTCCGCGCGCCTCATCACTCCTTATTATTAGAGGACCAGCCTGAAATGGACGGGATTTATTGGTTCGCAGTCGGCGCCGGTGTCGTCGCGCTGCTCTACGGCATTTACGCAATTCGCTCGGTGCTTGCTGCAAGCGCCGGCAACGAACGCATGCAGGAGATTGCAAGCGCTATCCAGGAAGGCGCACGCGCCTACCTGAACCGGCAATACATGACCATCGGTATGGTCGGCGTGGTGATCTTCGTCATTTTGCTGGTTCTATTGGGTTACAAGGTCGGCATCGGCTTTGCCATCGGCGCCATTCTCTCTGCGCTTGCCGGCTATATCGGCATGTATGTATCGGTGCGCGCCAATGTGCGTACCGCCGATGCGGCGCGCCAGGGAATTGCACCGGCGCTTGGCATCGCATTCCGCTCAGGTGCGGTGACCGGCATGCTGGTGGTTGGCCTCGGTCTGCTCGGTGTCGCTGTCTATTACGGCATCCTGGTTTCGGCCGATGTTGAAACCGGTGAAATTCTCGAATCTCTCGTTGCCTTGGGCTTTGGCGGTTCGCTGATTTCCATTTTCGCCCGCCTTGGCGGCGGCATCTTCACCAAGGGTGCGGATGTCGGCGCGGATTTGGTCGGCAAGGTTGAAGCCGGTATCCCCGAGGATGATCCGCGTAACCCGGCGACGATTGCTGACAATGTCGGCGACAATGTCGGTGACTGCGCCGGTATGGCGGCGGATCTGTTCGAGACATTTGCGGTGACTGTGGTCGCCACGATGTTGCTGATCGCCGTCTATTTCAGCGGCGATATGCTCGATAAGATGATGCTCTACCCGCTGGCGCTTGGCGGCGCCGGTATTCTGGCGTCGGTGCTCGGCACGTTTTTTGTCCGCCTCGGCAAGAGCCAGAATATCATGGCGGCGCTTTATAAGGGCTTCCTCGCCTCGTCGGTTATTGCCGCTGTGGCATTTTACTTCGTCACCGACTGGGTAGTCGGCTGGGGCACCGAGTTCATGATAAGCGACAAGGTGGTGACCGGTGGCGACCTGTTCTGGTGCGGCCTTGTCGGCCTTGTCGTTACCGGGCTGATGATCTGGGTGACGGAATATTACACCTCGACCGAATACAAGCCGGTCAAATCGATCGCCCAGGCGTCGACCACGGGGCATGCGACCAACGTCATTCAAGGCCTGGCGGTCTCCATGCAGGCAACCGCGATTCCGGCGCTGATTATTTCTGCCGGTATCATCCTGGCCTATCTCTTTGCCGGCCTGTTTGGTATCTCGATTGCGGTGACGGCGATGTTGGCCTTGGCCGGTATGGTCGTGGCGCTCGATGCATACGGCCCGGTAACGGATAATGCCGGCGGCATTGCCGAGATGTCCGAGTTGCCGGAAGAAGTGCGCAAGACCACCGATGCACTGGATGCGGTCGGCAACACGACCAAAGCGGTGACCAAGGGCTATGCGATTGCCTCCGCCGGTCTCGCGGCGTTGGTGCTGTTTGCCGCCTTTACCCAGGATATTGGGCGATACTTCCCCAATATCGGCAAGCTGGATTTCTCGCTCAGCAACCCCTATGTCGTGGTTGGCCTGTTTATCGGTGGCGTGCTGCCGTTCCTGTTCGGCTCCATGGCGATGCTTGCCGTTGGCCGCGCCGCGGCTGCGGTGGTGATCGAGGTGCGCCGGCAGTTCAAGGAAATCCCCGGCATCATGGAAGGCACCGGCAAGCCCGAATATGGCAAAGCGGTTGATTTGCTGACCAAGTCGGCGATCCGCGAAATGATCCTGCCGTCGCTGCTGCCGATTGTGGCGCCGATCCTGCTCTACATCGTCATCTGGCTGATTGCTGGTCAGGTTGCGGCACTTTCCGCACTGGGCGCAATGCTGATGGGCACCATCGTCACCGGCCTGTTCCTCGCCATTTCGATGACGGCGGGCGGCGGTGCCTGGGACAATGCCAAGAAATATGTCGAGGACGGCAATCTCGGCGGCAAGGGTTCCGACGCGCATCATGCGGCAGTGACCGGCGATACGGTCGGCGATCCCTACAAGGATACCGCCGGTCCGGCGATTAACCCGATGATCAAAATCACCAACATCGTTGCGATCCTGATGCTGGCGGTTATTGCGATGATCGTCGGTTAAGGCCGAATAACAGAAGCACGGAAAAGCGGGGGGCAATTGCCCCCCGCTTTTTTCGTTTAGCAGCGGAACTTACTATCGGCTGCCCGGGCCACCGACGCCAAGGTTGCCCAATAACTGCTCGAAAACGCCCATTTCGCGGCCCTTGGTCGGGGTCGTTCGTTCCACCAGGTCAATGTCACGCGCTTGGTCGTTCGACAAATGGGCCACCTGCTGAACGAATCCGGCCTGATCGAACTCGACCAGCACGACGACAGCCTCGATCAGATCCGGGTCGTAAAACGCCAGGTGTTCGGTTTTGCGCGTGATGTAATACCAGCGTGTGTCTTCAAAGGTGCCGATCGCGGTGGGAGACCCCAGCATGTCCAAAACCTGGTCCCGGGTTTGCTGGCCGGGTTTGATTTGCGCCAGGGATTCGGGATTGGGCACATGGCCGCGCAGGTTGATTTCGGGCGCACAGCTCGCGGCGCCAAGCGCGCCTGCCAGCACCAGCGCCGCAGCGAACTGGCGCGGGCCTACGGTTTTGCGGAGTTTGCGGATTTTTGAGAATCTTATCATTGGCGGATATTATAGCGCTTGTGGGCGGCGTGTGCCTTATAACGATGATGCGATAATGGTGATGGGGTGCGAAAATGCGCGCCCTGCCGGATAGTGTCAATGTTCTCGGGACGATAAGCAAAATGAAGTTTTTAAGCGGCTTGCTGGGCCATGCCAAACAACGTGCCCGGGAGCGTGATCAGGCGCTTTCCCTCTATGTGGCATCGGTCGAACAGGCGCGCCAACCGAGCTTTTATTCCGACTGCGACGTGGCCGACACATTGGACGGCCGCTTTGACCTGATTGTCCTGCATGTCTATCTCGTCATGCGCACCCTGCGTCCGGCCGAGGAGCAGGGAAAACGCCTGTCCGATCTCATATTTAAGATCATGATGGATGATATGGACATGAATCTGCGCGAAATGGGTGTCGGTGACTTGAGCGTGGGAAAGCGCGTGAAAGCCATGGCGCGTGCCTTTTATGGCCGCTCCGCCGCCTATGATGCAGCGCTCGACGGCACAGGGGATTCGGGTGGGGATTCGGATGCGGATTCGGCTGAAAACGGCCTGGAAGAGACGCTGCAACGAAATATTTACGGCGCCGAGGCGCCCGAACCGGAGCAGGTCGGGCAGCTTTCGGACTATGTCCGCCGCGCGCTGGCGGCGCTCGCGGCGCAGCCCAGTGAGGCGTTGCTGGCCGGCGATGTTGCCTTCCCCCCGGCGCCCTCGTCGGCCGCTTGAGCGCGAGCGGGGGCAAAATCGCAGCGCCATATTGACGTGCCGGGCTGCTGCCAATAAGGTGCGCGCCCGTTCGTCAATCGAACGGTTGATGATAATGTGTGAACCCCCAGTTTTCCGGCGCTTTTGCGCCCAGATGCCGCATCGCCGATGAAAGGTTTGCGCTGCCGTGGATCAAGTTAATCCAAATGTGGAGATGCCGCGCCCCGTGGACGTGAGCGATTTGCCGTCTCTCGGCCACAATGTCCCCGTGCAGGCGACAGCGGCGGAGTGTGCGGCGCTTTGCCGCCGCTTCGGGCTCGAGGCATTGCAAGATTTTTCGGCCCGTCTTCGCGTCGAGCGCGCGCGTACCCGGGGCGGCGTCCGGGCAATTCGTGTGCACGGCGCCGTCAGCGCCGAGGTGAGGCAAATTTGCGTGCTGACGCTCGAAAGCTTCACCGTGCAGGTTGCGGATGAATTGGATATATATTTCGTGCCGCCGACCGAGTTGGAGGACGGCGAGAGCGATTTGATCGACAACTTGAATGAGGAAATTCTCGAACCCTTGGCGGAGCCGGAGATTGATGTGGGCGAATTGGCGGCGCAGCATTTGGCATTGGCGCTTGATCCCCATCCGCGCCGGCCGGGCGCAGCTGCGCAACCCGGCATGGCGGCGGCAAATGAAGCGAATGCGGCCGAGGAGACCGAAAACCCGTTTGCGATACTTGGACAACTGAAACACAAGATGTAATGTTCTGAACCCACGGCTCGGCGCAACGCAATATAAATACCGCCGCATTACCCTAATGCGGTCGGCGGGATTGCGCCGAACCAAGCTAGAGAGAGATTTGTTATGGCAGTTCCGAAGAAGAAAATTTCTGTTTCCAGGCGTAATATGCGCCGCTCGCACGATTCGCTGAAACGCAGCAATGCCGTCGAATGCTCGAATTGCGGCGAACTGAAACGACCGCACCATGTGTGTGCTGCTTGTGGTCACTATGGTGATCATGAAGTGGCCGAACCTGCGGATGTGGCGTAAGCGGCCCAACTTAGCCGGAGCTTCGCCGTCATGAGCAAAGAAGTCATACTTGCGCTTGACGCGATGGGCGGTGATCAGGCGCCCGATATGGTTGTAAAGGGCGCAAATATTGCTCGTGTGCGCCATCCCGATCTCAGGTTTATTCTGTTTGGTGACGAATCCAAGATCGGCCCCTTGCTGCGCCGTTTTAAGAAGCTGGCGGCGGTATGTACGGTTCAGCACACCGACGAGGCCGTCATGAGCGACGATAAGATCGCCGTGGTGTTGCGCCAGAGGCGCAATTCAAGCATGTCGCTCGCGGTCAAATGTGTTGGCCAGGGCGAGGCCCAGGGGGTCGTTTCCGCTGGAAATACCGGGGCGCTGATGGCGTTGGCCAAGATTGGCCTGAAGACCCTCCCCGGCATCGACCGGCCGGCCATGGGCTCGATATTTCCAACCCAGCGCGGCGAGAGCGTGATGCTCGATTTGGGCGCCAACATCGATTGCAGTTCGGCCCATTTGGTGCAGTTCGCCATTATGGGTGAGGTTTTTGCCAGAAATGTGCTCGGCGTTAGCGAGCCGACAGTTGGTTTGCTCAATATCGGCTCCGAGGAAGGCAAGGGCAACGACACCATTCGCGGTGCGGCGGCGGCGCTGCGCGAATCCGGTCTGCCGATCAAATTTCACGGTTTTATCGAAGGCGATGATATTGCGGCGGGAACGGTTGATGTTGTCGTCACCGACGGTTTTGCCGGCAACATCGCGTTAAAAACGGCGGAAGGCACGGCGCGCCTCTATGGCGGCTATATCCGCAGTGCCTTCAAGCGCTCGGTGATGTCGCGCGTCGGCTATTTGCTCGCCCGTCCGGCGCTCAAGATGCTGCGTGACCGCCTCGATCCGCGCGCTTACAACGGCGCCATGTTTCTCGGCGTCAACGGCGTTGCGGTCAAAAGTCACGGCGGCACCGATTACAAGGGTTTCGCCAATGCGCTCGATGTTGCGGCGGATATGGTGCGCCAAGGTATTAACCCCAAGATCATCGACGAGTTGCTGCGCCTGAAAATTGACGATACATCCGAGCCAAAGAGGGCCGCAATTTAGATGTTGCGCTCTCGAATACTCGGTTGCGGCTCCTATCTGCCCGAAAAAGTGCTCACAAATGACGATCTCGCCAAGATCGTCGATACCGACAATGATTGGATCGTCGGGCGCACCGGCATTACCCAACGTCATATCGCCGCCGATGATCAATTGACCTCGGATCTGGCGTTGGCGGCAGCCGAGCGGGCTGTTGCGGCAGCGGGTATCGATGTTGCTGAACTCGATCTGCTGATTCTCGCAACCTCCACCCCGGACAATACCTTCCCCGCGACGGCGGCCAAGGTGCAGGCGCGCCTCGGCATGCACCAGGGCGCCGCATTCGACGTTCAGGCGGTGTGTGCCGGGTTTATCTGCGCGCTCCGGGTGGCGGACAGTTTTCTCCGTTCGGGCCAGGCGCGGACCGCCCTGATCATCGGCGCCGAGACCTATTCGAGAATTCTCGATTGGCAGGACCGCACGACCTGTGTGCTGTTTGGCGATGGCGCCGGCGCGGCTGTGTTGCGCGCCGAGGAAGCGGACGGAAATAGCGCCGATAGGGGTGTTTTATCGGTCAAAATGCATACTGATGGCCGTCATTATGATGCGCTTTATGTCGATGGCGGCGTTTCCTCGACCCAGACGGCAGGTCATCTCAGGATGCAGGGCAAGGAGGTTTACCGTCACGCGGTGGTAAATTTGGCTGCCGTGGCGGGTGAAGCATTGGAGGCTGCGGGGCTTGAAACGGGCGATATTGACTGGCTGGTGCCGCATCAGGCCAACCTGCGCATCATGAATGCCATTGCCAGCCGCCTCGACTTGCCAACGGAAAAAATGGTGGTCACCGTCGACCGCCACGCCAATACCTCCTCGGCCTCTATTCCGCTGGCGCTGGTGGAAGCCATCCAGGATGGCCGAATCAAGCCGGGCGATCTGGTAGTGATGGAGGCGATTGGCGGCGGATTTGTCTGGGGCTCGGCGGTGGTTCGCTGGTAAGATTCTGTTAAGGCGCTGAGACGGCCCGAAAAAATGGCATCGCGCGTGTTGACGGCCCCGCTTCAAGACGCTACCGTTTCGACCTCAAATTGAGGGGGCAATCCAAATATGACCGGCAAAACGGTCACCCGCGCCGATCTGGCGGAAGCAGTGTTTCGTGAAGTAGGGCTCTCGCGCAATGAGTCTGCGAAGCTTGTCGAGTCCGTTCTCGGCCTGATCACAGATAGCCTGGCGAAAAGCGAAAGCGTCAAGATTTCGTCTTTCGGCAGCTTTTCCGTGCGCATGAAGGGGCAGAGAATAGGGCGCAATCCCAAGACCGGTGAGGAAGTCCCGATCCTGCCGCGCAAGGTTCTGGTGTTTCGTGCATCGCACGTGCTGAAGGATCAAATCAACGGCGAGACCAGCGCGGATGAGGCGGATGCAGCGCCCGAATATTCGCCCTCCGACCCGTCCTCCTGATAGACCATGACGAATGTGCAATCGACCGACACGGCGTCCGGGCGGGTGAGTAAATCGCCGGACGCGTTTCGCACAATTCGTGAAGTATCTGAGGAACTTGATGTCCCCCAGCATGTCCTGCGCTTTTGGGAGACCAAGTTTAATCAGGTGCGCCCGCTGAAGCGTGGCGGCGGACGGCGCTATTATCGCCCCGAGGATGTCGATCTGTTACGCCGTATCCGCTCTTTGCTCTATGCCGATGGATACACCATCCGCGGCGTGCAGAAACTCATGCGCGAAACCGGCGGCAAGGTGCCGGGCGTGGCTGCCGAATCCGAGCCCGCGAAAGAAGCGACGGCCGCCCGGGCGGGCGAACGCAGCGATGGACGTACGCGGGAAATACTGAGCGAGCTGGAAACACTGCGCGACATGTTGCGCGGCCGTATTCCCAACCAATAACCCCTCAATAAAATAGTTCGGCCGGCGGCGCGCACTAAATTGCGCCGCCTCGGCAGCGGCGGTATAATGGCCGCCTTCCAGCCCGTAGGCGGCATGGAATGTCGGAGCGTGGCGCAGCCTGGTAGCGCACTTGTCTGGGGGACAAGGGGTCGTGGGTTCGAATCCCGCCGCTCCGACCATTTTTCGCAAATTCACCTCACCATTATCATGGATAGATCATGAAACTCAGCAGTGACCGAATTTTGACCACCCATGTTGGTAGTCTGCCGCGGCCCGACGGCGTATCGGAATTTCTCCTGCAAAAAGAAAATGACGATAGCTACGACCAGGCCGGATTTGACGCCTGCATGAGCGATGCGGTGAACCAAGTGGTCGCGCGCCAGGTCGAGGCCGGTATCGATATCGTCAGTGACGGCGAGATGAGCAAGATCGGCTACGCCACCTATATCAAGGACCGCTATCACGGCATCTCCGGCGACAGCCCGCGGCGTATTCCGGGCGACCTCAAGCTTTATCCCAACTATGTGCAGAAGATTGCCGCCCAGGGCGAGACGCCGAAACTGGCGCGGCCCATGTGCACCGGCGAGATCAGCGTCAAGGATGAGGCCGCGCTGGTGAGCGATATTGATAACCTCACAAACGCCGTGGCCAAGAGCGGCGCCGTGCAGGGCTTTATGAACGCGGCCTCGCCGGGCGTCATCTCGGTGTTTCAGCCGAACGAATATTACGCCGACGAGGACCAGTATCTCGAGGCGCTGTCGGAGGCCATGCGGGCCGAGTATGAGGCGATCAATGCCGCCGGTCTGGTGATCCAGCTCGACTGCCCGGATTTGGCCATGGGCCGCCACACCATGTATGCCGATGCAAGCGACGCCGAGTTCATCAAACGCGCCGAGGCCCAGGTCGAAGCGCTCAACCATGCGCTCAGGAACATCCCGGCGGATATGGCGCGCATGCATCTTTGCTGGGGCAATTACGAAGGCCCGCATGTTTGCGATATTGCGCTCGAGAAGATCGTTCATGTGGTGAAAAAGGTGAAACCCCAGGTGCTCTCCTTCGAGGCGTCAAATCCGCGCCATGCGCATGAATGGGCGGTCTGGCGCGATGCAAAAATAGCGGACGATAAAGTGCTGCTGCCGGGCGTGATCGATTCGGTCTCCAACTTTGTCGAGCATCCTGATTTTGTCGCCGAGCGCATCTGCCGCTTCGCCGATTTTGTCGGCCGCGAGCGCGTGTTGGCGGGCAGCGATTGCGGTTTTGCCACCTTCGCCGGCTTCGGCAAGATCGACCCGGATATCTGCTACGCCAAACTAAACACCCTGGCCAAAGGCGCCGAGATCGCGTCGAAGCGATTGTGGTCGTGAATTATGTGCGGACGCTTTTCCCAGTTTCATAGTTGGGAGGAGGTTCACGCTTTCCTCAATATTTTCGGGCCGCCCAGAAATCTGCCGGCGCGCTACAACATCGCACCGACCCAGGATGCGGCTATTGCGCGGCATGGGAGAGAGGGCCGCTCGCTCGATTTCCTGCGTTGGGGTCTGGTGCCGTCCTGGGCCAAGGATAGCTCGATGGCGGCACGCATGATCAACGCGCGCGCCGAAACGGTGGCGCAAAAACCCTCCTTCCGCGATGCCTTCAAGCAGCGCCGCTGCCTCGTGCCGGCGGATGGGTTTTACGAATGGCGCGGGCCGAAGGGCGCCAAGCAACCTTACCGAATTCTCAGTCCCGACCAGGGATTGTTCGCTTTTGCCGGCCTCTGGGAGCGTTGGGATAAGGGCGGCGCCGAGCCGATCGAAAGCTTCACCATCATCACCACCGAAGCCAACAGCAAGCTTGCCGCCGTGCACGCGCGCATGCCGGTTATTCTCGATCCGGCCGATTTCGAGCGCTGGCTGTCGCCTGATCTGGCGGTGAATGATGCCCTCGCCCTGCTGCGCCCGGCGCCCGACGAGGCGCTCGAATTTCACGCCGTCGGCAAACATGTCAACAACGCCCGCAATGACGACCCGGCGTGCATCACACCGCTGCCGGAAGACGGAGAGGATGATCTTTGAGGACATTTGCGCGCCCTTGCGCCGCGACGGAAATGGAGGCTAGATAGACGTATGGATGATTCGCAGGCGCTTGAGGCGGCCCGGATATTGCACAGTGCATGGCGCGACAAGACCCTGGTTCAGGGGTTGCCAGAATCGTGCCGCCCGCAAAATTTGGATGGCGGCTATCAAATTCAAGCGGCACTGGAAGGACTGCACGGCACACCGGTCGTCGGATACAAAATCGGCGCAACCAACGAAGCTGCACAGCGTATCTTCGATGTCGATTCGCCATTTTTCGGCCGGCTGTTTGAGCCCGCTCTGCGCACCAGCCCGGCCGAAATTCCCACCGGCGCTGTGATCCTTCACATAATCGAGGCCGAATTCGACTTCACCATGAGTGGGGACTTGCCGCCGCGCGACGACCCCTACCGCCAGGACGAAGTCATGGCCAAGGTCGAGAACTTAATGCCGGCCATCGAAATTCCCGATTCGCGCTATGAGAATTGGCGCGAGGCCGGCATGCCGCAACTCGTCGCCGACAATGCCATCGCATCGCTGTTGGTGCTGGGCGAACCGGCGCGCAATTGGCGCGACCTAGATCTTTCGCGCCATTCCCTCGCGGTTAAGGTCAACGGCGAAACGGTTGATGAGGGCGTCGGCGCCAATGTGCTCGGCGATCCGCGCGCCGCGCTGACCTGGCTGGCGAATGCGCTCTCGGAGCGCGGTATGGGACTTGAGGCGGGGCAGATCGTCACCACCGGCAGTGCGGCAAACGTGATTAAGGTCAATCCAGGAGACACGGTGGTGGCCGATTTCGGTGATTTGGGCATGGCAGAGGCTAATTTCGGCTGAAGCCAAGGAGCGGCGATCATGACCGAGGGTAAAGCGACGAGCGCGACGGCACAGTTTGAGATCGGCCAGATCGTCCATCACCGGCTGTTCGATTATCGCGGCGTGATATTGGACGTCGATCCCGATTTCCAGGGCGGCGAGGAATGGTATCAGAAAATGGCCCGCTCGCACCCGCCCAAGGACAAGCCGTGGTACCATCTTCTGGTCGATAATTCCGAGGCCACGACCTATGTGGCGGAGCGCAATCTTGAGCCCTCCCCCGATCTCGGGCCGATCCACCACAGCCTGCTGGCGCACGGTTTGATGCGCTATGAAGACGGCCACTATGTGGTGAAGCGCCGGCTGGTCTGAGTTCGCGGCCGCAACAAGCGAATGTTGCGACGCAACAACAGGGTGGACATTAGGGTGGACATTTTCAACAAACAGGCCAAGAATAAAAGAAATTATCCTTGTTGCGCTGCAATATAGGAACCAATCCGAAGGGAAAGGGATTTACATGTCAGGATATAGCTCGGAGCGCAGAATAAACATACGCGATCTGGCCGGCATGAAGGGCAGCCGCCCGATCGTTAGTCTGACCGCCTATAGCGCACCGATGGCGCGCACCCTGGACCGGCACACCGACATGATACTCGTCGGCGATTCGCTCGGCATGGTGGTCTATGGCATGGAAACCACGGTCGGCGTCACCTTGGACATGATGGTGGCGCACGGCGCCGCTGTGGTGCGCGCCACCAGCCGCGCTTGCGTTATTGTCGACCTGCCTTTCGGTACCTACCAGGAATCGCCCGAGGCGGCGTTCCGTGCCGCGGCGCGCGTTATGGCCGAGACCGGCTGTAGCGGGGTCAAGCTCGAAGGCGGCGTTGAAATGGCCGAAACCGTGCGCTTCCTAAGCCAGCGCGGCATTCCGGTACTGGGCCATATTGGTCTGATGCCGCAATCGGTCAATGCCGCCGGCGGCTTCGGCGTGCAGGGCAAAACCGACGATGGTGCGCGGCGGATTCGCGCCGATGCCAGCGCCATTGCCGATGCCGGCGCGTTCGCCATCGTTATCGAAAACACGGTCGAGGCGTTGGCCAGCTCGCTCACCCAGGAACTGAAAGTGCCGACCATCGGCATCGGCGCCTCGCCGGCCTGCGATGGGCAAATTCTGGTGACCGAGGATATCGTCGGTCTCGGCGGCGATTTCATGCCGCGTTTTGCCAAGCGCTTTGCCGAACTCGGCACGGCCCTCGATAGCGCGGTCAGCGAATATGCCGAGGCGGTGCGTGAGCGCAGCTTTCCGGCGGCCGAGCATTGCTTCATCCCGCCGGCCAAGGGCGCGGGCGCCAAGCCGCGTCTGGCGGCTGTCTCGCCGCAGGCAAAAGGGCAGCGCGGCGCCTGACAGCATGGCGAATATTGTCCGAAACGTCGGCGCATTGCGTGCGGCAGTAGCGGAATATCGGGGTAGCGGCGAGCGCGTCGCCCTGGTGCCGACCATGGGCGCGCTGCACGGCGGGCACATGGCCCTGGTTGACGCGGCGCGCGGCGCTGCGGAGCGCACCATAGTCAGTATATTCATCAACCCAACCCAATTCGCGCCAACAGAGGATTTGGCCAGCTATCCGCGCAGCGAGGCGGAAGACCTGCGCCAATTAGCCGAAGCCGGCGTTGATCTCGTCTTCATGCCGGCGCCGGATGAGGTCTATGGCGCGGGCTTCGCCACATCGGTGAGCGTCGCCGGCCCCGGCGCCGGGCTGGAGAGCGCGGCGCGGCCGCATTTCTTCACCGGCGTCGCCACCGTGGTGGCCAAGCTGCTGCTGCAATGCCTGCCCGATGCCGCGGCATTCGGCGAGAAGGATTATCAGCAGCTGCAAGTGGTGCGCCGCCTGGTGCGCGATCTCGATATTCCGTGCGAAATTCTCGCCATTCCGACGGTGCGCGAGGCGGATGGCCTGGCCTGCTCGTCGCGCAATGCCTATCTCACGCCGGCCGAACGTGCTGTTGCCGCCGGGCTCTATGAAATATTGCAGGCAATGGCGCAGCGCCTCGCCACGGGCGGCGCCGTCATCACGGAAATCGAGGACGGCATGCGGTGCCTCGAACAGGCCGGTTTCGATGTGATTGATTATCTCGCATTGTGCGACGGCGAGAGCCTGGTGCCGTTATCCGAATTGCACGATGGCGCACGGCTGCTGGCCGCGGTGCGGCTCGGCAATACCCGCCTGATCGATAACGTTGCGCTCTAGCTGCCCGGCATTTCGCCGCGAATAGCAACGATAAAGAGCTGCGCCAGATCTTGCCGGCTGAGCGGGCGCGGGTTGCAGGCGCGCGCCTGATCGATTTCGGCCAGCGCCACCAATTCATCGACGCCGCTTTCCTCGACGCCGAGATCGGCCAAGCTATGTGGGATGCCAATTTCTTGGCGCAGCTCCAACACCCATTGAATCAAGCCGTCCGCCCCGCTCCCCGGCAGCCCCAGATGGCTCGCCAGGCGGGTCAGCGGCGCCTCGATATCCTGCCGGTTAAAGGCCAGGACATAGGGCATGAAAATCGCATTGGTGAGGCCGTGATGGGCGTTGTAGAGCGCCCCGACCGGATGGCTGAGCGCGTGAATGGCGCCGAGGCCTTTCTGAAAGGCGGTCGCCCCCATCATCGACGCAACCAGCATATGCGCCCGGGCGGAGATATCGCTGCCGTCCGCGACGGCGGTTGGCAGCCACTCCTTGATCAGGCGCATGCCTTCCAACGCCATACCATCGGCCATCGGGTGAAAGCCGCGCGCGCAATAGGCTTCAAGATTATGCGCCAGCGCGTCCATGCCGGTCGCGGCGGTCAAATCGGCGGGTAGGCTGAGGGTCAAGGCCGGGTCGAGGATCACGGCGCCCGGCATCAGCTTGGGATGAAAAATGAGCTTCTTGCAGCGTGCGCTTTCGTCGGTAATGACCGCCACGCGGCCAACCTCGGAGCCGGTGCCGGCGGTTGTCGGTACGGCGACCACCGGCGCAATGGCATCGGCGTCGGCACGCAGATACCAATCCTCGCGATCCTCGAAATCCCAAATCGGGCGGTGTTGGCCCGCCATCAGGGCGGTTGCCTTGGCCACATCCATCGCACTGCCGCCGCCAAAGGCAATGATGCCGTCATGATTGCCGGCGCGGTAAACGGCAACGGCATCGGCAACATTGGCGCTTACCGGATTGGCAGCCACATCGGAGAAGGACGCAGCGGGCAGACCCGCATCGGTACATAGGCTAAGCGCATTTTGAACCATGTCGCTCTCGGCCAGGCCGGGGTCGGTGATGAGAAGCGGCCGCGCAATGCCGATCTTGGCGCAGGCTTCCGCCAGCTCTTCGACACGGCCGGTGCCGAAACGGATTGCTGTCGGATAACTCCAGTCGCCGAGCAGAGCCCAGCCGACACCGATATTCATAGTCCCTCCAATTTTCTTGATTGGAGGGAGATTAGCAAATTAGGCGCGCAGTGTCCTAATTCGCGTTGTCCTATTCGCCTTCTTCGATCTTGCGCTGATCGGTGATCAGCGTCTTGGCCGAATAAAAAATTCCAATGAACAGCAATCCGGTCACAAAACAAACGAGCAGCGGCAGGGCCAAATCCCAAGGCATATTCAAGTTCCTTCCCTCGCCGGGTTCGAAGCCCGGTCGAAAATAATTTTCACTCTATCCGTGGCGTGGATAACCAAGCAGGGCGCTTCAGTCAAGCAATGATCAGGGGCGCCGTGAATATTCGTTCTACGCCCGTTAAATACGCCCGTTTGGGTTAATAAATTATCTTCAGGGTCGGATTAATAATTTACGCGAGAGATTTGACGAATTCAGCGATGGCACCCGCGCCCTCGGCCCAATTGTGCTCGTTATCGGCGTCTGAATCATCCGCCGTGACGAGATGATGGTCACCGCCCTCGAGCCAGGTCACTTTGACATTTTCCGGCAGCCCATAGCCGGCAACCTCGTCCGGCGCGCCGAACGGGTCTTCGCCGCCCTGCAGGATCAGGGTCGGCGCGGCGATATTTTTTAAATATTCGATGCGGGTATTTTCAGGTTTTTCCGGCGGATGAAAGGGGTAGCCGAGGCAGATCACGCCTTTGGCCCCGACCTGATTGGCAATCAGGGTGGCGATCCGGCCGCCCAGCGATTTGCCGCCGATGACGAGATTCGAGCCGCCGCCGAGCGCACCGACCACCGCCAGATAGCGCTCGACCAGAACCGGCGCCGGGCTTGGCGGATAGCGTTTGCCCTCGGTGCGCTGGCGTTGCATGTAGGGAAATTCGAAGCGCGCGACGCGAAAACCGCCTTTGGCGATTCCTTCAGCGAAGGCATTCATGAACGGAGCGTCCATCGGCACGCCGGCGCCGTGCGCGAGCACGACGGTCACGGCCGCATCTTCCGGTCCATCGAAAAGAAATTTGATGTTGCCCGTGGTCATGTTCCAGTCCCCTTTTGTGCACAGATTCCCTGAGATTTAGGTGGTTTGCCTATTCTCCGTCAAGTCTGAAGCCCCTCCGGTGTTGGCAATTCAGGTGCCGGTGAATAAACTTAGTGCCTGCTTTGCCCTGGGAGGAACCAATGGCGCTGTTAGATCGCTCGGACTGGTACGATATTGCCCGCGATACCAATTGGACGCCGGGCTATGTTCCGCGTGAGGAAATATTTCCGCCCCAATTGAGCGATCCTTACGGCATCCCGGTCGAGCAATGGGAAACCTTCGATGAGCCTTACAAGGTTTCCTACCGCGAATATGTCAAAATTCAGCGCGAGAAGGATTCCTCCGCCTATTCGGTAAAGGCGGCGCTGTCGCGCTCCAAATTCCACGACGATTTGGATGAAGGCTGGGCCAGTGTGCTCAAGCTGCATTATGGCGCCGTCGCCCTGACCGAATATCAGGCCTGCCAATTTCAGGCGCGCATGGTGCGTTTTGGCCCGTCGCCGTCGATGCGCAATATGGCGACCTACGGCATGCTCGATGAGCTGCGTCACGCCCAGTTGCAATTATTCTTCCCGCACGAGCTGGTGTCACGCGACCGTCAATATGATTGGGCGCATGAGGCGGCGCACACCAAGAACTGGGCCGTTCTCGGCGGCCGTCACGCGATCGACGATATCATGATGTGCCGCGACGCGGTGACCGGAACGATCATGGTTTCCTTTGCGTTTGAGACCGGCCTGACAAATCTGCAGATGGTCGGCCTGTCGACGGATGCGGCCAATATGGGCGATTTCACCTTCGCCAATATGATCACCAGCATCCAGTCGGACGAGGCGCGCCACGCCCAGCTCGGCTCGCCGGCGATTGAGATCATGATCAACAACGGCAAGAAGAAAGAGGCGCAGCAAGCCGTCGATGTCGCCTTTTGGCGCATGTGGCGTCTCTTTGCCATCACCGTCGGCATTCCGATGGATTATTACATTCCGCTCGATCAGCGCCATTTGTCGTTCAAGGAATTCATGCACGAGTGGATCATCCGCCAATATGACCGCCAGGTGCGCGATCTCGGCCTCGAGACGCCGTGGTATTGGGATCTTCTGGCCGACGATATCGAGAACCATCACCATTGCCAGCAGGGCGGTATCTGGTCATGGCGGCCGACCGTGTGGTGGAATCCGCCCGGCGCCGTCGGCCCGCGCGAACGCGAATGGCTGGAGGAAAAATATCCCGGCTGGAACGACAGTTACGGCACCTATTGGGATGTCATTACCGACAATCTGCTGCATGGCCGGGAAGAAAAAACCCATCCCGAATGTATCCCGATCATCTGCAATATGTGCCAGATACCGATTTCCAACCGGCCGGGCGAGGCGTGGAAGGCGCGCGCCCTGCAATTGGAGCATGAAGGCCGGCGCTACAATTTCTGCACCGAACCGTGCCGCTGGATTTTCACCACCGATCCCGATCGCTACAAGCACCACTTAACGATTGTCGACCGCATGTATTCCGGCGAGATCGATCCGCCGACGCTCGATAATGTCCTCACCTATATGGGCATCGGCGTGGTCAGCGAGGGCGGCCGTGACGGCCATGATTATAGCTGGGTCGATGGTTTCCGCACCCAGGCGGCGGAATAGGGGAGGGCAGAGAGATGTCAGCCTTTCCGATCCTCTCGCGCTTTCAAAATGATTGCCACGTCAAGGTGGTCGAGGCCGAGCCGGCGCAAAGTATCGATGCTCTGGCGGAGGCGTGCGCCTATCACTCGATTGGCGTGCACGTCAAAGATCAGCCGGGCAAGATCCTGCGCGTCCGTCCGACCAGCGATAACGACGATGCCGCGCCGTGGCCGCGCGAGATGACGGTGGCCGAGGCCGGGATTAAATATTTCGACAGCATCGATATCTATTTCACCGATCCGGGCGCCGGCTAGCATGGCATTCACCAAAGTGTGCACGCTCGACGATGTGTGGCAGGGCGAGATGGAAGCCTTTGAGGTCGACGGTACGGAAGTTCTCCTGGTCCACACGCTCGACGGCGAAGTCCATGCCGTGCAGGCGATCTGTCCGCATCAGGAAGTCGAACTGGCCGAGGGCGAGCTGGAGGGCAAGGTGCTGACCTGCTGCATGCATCTTTGGCAGTTCGACGTGTCGAGCGGCAAGGGCCTCAACCCGACCCACGCCGAACTGGCCAAATTTCCGGTTAAGATCGAAGGCGATGATGTGCTGGTCGATGTCGCCGGAATCGAGGCAAAGTTCGCCCATGCTTAAAAGGAAACGCAAATGAGTGGCGGCGAAGACGCAAGAAAAAATTCCGTCGGCCCGGTGTTGCGTGCCGGCGAGGTCGCGGATGCGGTGGTCGAAGCGATCCAGGAGGATAATCCGGACAAGCAATTCCTGATTGAGGACCGCGTCGCCTATATCCGCATCGAGACCGAAGGCGAATGCGTGCTGCGCCAGGAAACGCTTTCCGATGCGCTCGGGCGGCCGATCACCATGCCGGAGGTCGAGGTCAACCTGACCTCATTTGCTGGGCGGATCGAGACAACGGATACGGAGATGCGGTTTTATCTCAAGAAATCGCTCTGAGCACGGCAATGGATGAAAGTGATGTGCCATGACTGATGCCCCCGATCTGAAGCCGCTCAAGACCTGGAGCCATCTCGCCGGCCAGCGCCGCCGGCCGAGCGAATATGAAATCGTCTCGACCAATCTGTTGTGGAGCACCGACGACGAACTTCCATGGTCGCTCTCGCCCGACATGGACATGAACCAGTGGTATTTGAAATACCGCGATGGCTCACCGCTCAAGCATGTTGATTGGGACGCTTTTCGCGATCCGGATGGCCTCGTCTACCGCACCTACAATATCCTGCAGGACGGCCAGGAGGCTTATGTTGACGGCCTGTTGGATGAGCACAATGCCAGTGGCCATGACGCTGAGTTAAGCGCCGGATGGCTCGATAGCCTGGCTCTTCTCTACACCCCGGCGCGCTACATGCTGCACGCCGTTCAGATGAGCTCGGCCTATCTCGTGCAGATGGCGCCGGCGAGCACGATCGTCAATTGCGCCATGCTGCAGGCCGCCGATCAGTTGCGCTGGGTATCGCGCACCGCCTATCGCACCAAGGAGCTTTCCCTCACCGCGCCGGACAAGGGCTTTGGCGACAAGGAACGCGCTCTTTGGGAAAATGATCCGGCGTGGCAGGGCTTTCGCGAGCTGATGGAACGGGCGCTGGTGGCCTATGACTGGGGCGAACAATTCGTCGCCCTCAATCTGGTCGCCAAACCGGCCATCGATGAAGCCTTTGTGCGCCAGCTCGGCCAAGCCGCCCACCGCGCCGGCGATGGTTTGCTGCGCCAACTGTTGGATGCGCAACAGGCCGATAGTGTGCGCGCGCGCAATTGGAGCGCCGCACTGGTTGCCCTCGCCCTGCAAACGGATGGCAACAAACAAGTTTTGGCGGATTGGGTGGCGAAATGGGCGCCGTTGGGCGACGCCGCCAGCGATGCTTTTTGCGCGGCACTGCCCGATGCCGGCGATGCGGCGGCACAGGCGAAAGACGAGGCCGAGGCGTTCCGCGCCGGGCTTGGCTTGGGCCGCTAGGCGTTAAAATCTAAGGAGGAACTATGGCGCGGAAAAAAGCGCTGGTCGTCGGCGGTCTCGGCGTTATCGGACGCAACCTGATCAACCACATGGCGGCGCAAGACGATTGGGATATCGTCGCTGTCAGCCGCCGCGCGCCGGATAAGGAAATGGCGGCGAAAGCCGATTTCATCTCCTGTGACCTGTTGGATATGGCGCAAGCCGAGGCCAAGCTCGCGCATCTCAGCGACGTGACGCATATCTTCTGTTGCGCCCTCTATGGCGGCATCGACGCCACCACGACCGAGCAAAACCGCGCCCTGGTGGCCAATCCGGTGACGGTGATGTCGGCCGCCTCAAACAGCCTGGAGCGCGTCGTGCTGCAGGAAGGCAGCAAGGCCTATGGCCGCCAGCTCGGGCCGTTCAAAACGCCGGCCAAGGAATCCGATTCACGCCACATGCCGCCCAATTTCTATTACGAGCAGGAAGATTTCCTGATCGATTTTCAAAACGGCAAAGATTGGAGCTGGGCGGTGCTCAGGCCGGAAGCGGTGTGCGGCTTCGCTGTCGGCAATCCGATGAATCTCATCATGTGCTTCGGCACCTACGCCGCGATCTCGAAAGAGCTCGGCATGCCGCTTAAATATCCCGGTGACCTACGCGGCTTCGAAGCGATCAATCAGGTCACCGATTCAGGCCTGTTGGCGCGCATGACCTTGTGGAGCGCGACTTCGCCCAACGCCGCCAACGAGATTTTCAACATCACCAATGGCGACGGCTTCCGTTATGTCAATGTGTGGCCCGATTGGGCCGCTGCCTTCGGCATGGAGGTCGGCATGGCGCAACGCATCATCTCGGCCGAGGTCATGCCCGACAAAGGCCCGGTGTGGGACCGCATTGTCGAAAAGCACGGCCTGATGAAACTGACTTATGAACAAACGGCGGGCTGGCCCTATTTCGATTTCAACATGGATACCGCTTGGGACGTGCTGATGTCGGACGCCAAGCGCATCGATAAGGGCTTTACCGAAATGGTCGATACGGAAAAAATGTTTCTCGACCTTTTCGCCGAATTTCGCTTGAGGAAGGTTTTGCCCTAACGGGGATTTGCATATGGCGACAGAAAATATGGATACGCCGTTTCAACTGCGCGAGGGTTTGCACAAGCGCGAGATCATCCGTCTCAAACCGGCGGACGTGCCGGTGATCGATTTCGGCCGCATCTATTGCACCAACAAGGCGGATCAACGCGAGCTTGGCGACGAGCTGCGCGCCGCCTGCACGGGGCCCGGCTATTTTTACCTCTATAACCACCAGTTCCCGCAATCGGTGATCGACCGCGCCTATGCCGCCATGCAGCGTTTCTTTGCTCAGCCGCTCGACGAGAAGATGAAGAATCATTATCTCGAATCGCCCAATCACCGGGGCTATGTGCCGCTGAATGGCATCCAGGCCGATCACAGCCTGAAAGGCAGCGATATTTCCGAAGCCATCGAAATGGCCGATGATCTGCCCGAGGACGATCCGGACTATCTCAGGGGTTTGCGTTTTTACGGCCCCAACAATTGGCCGGCATATCCGCCCGATTTCCGCTGGGCGCTCGGCACCTATTATGATTGCCAGATCGAGCTTGGCCGCTCGATCTACCGTGCCTTCGAACTGGCGCTCGATTTGGAGCCGGGCTATTTCACCGAAAAATACACCAAGCCGCTGTCGCGCACCCGGGTGTGTTATTACCCGCCCGGCGACGAGGATTTCAATATCGCCCATATCGGCCTCGGCGCGCATACCGACTATGAATGCTTCACCACGGTGTGGCAGAACGGCGTGCCGGGCCTGCAAATGTTGACGCAGGGCGGCGATTGGCTTGAGCTGCCGGCCATTCCCGGCACCTTCGCCGTCAATCTCGGTGATCTCCTGCAACAATGGACCAACGACACGTTCGTCTCGACAGCGCACCGCGTGATCAACACCACGCCCGAGGAGCGCTTCTCGCTGGTGCAGTTTTTCGGCGTCGATTACGACGTGTTGGTCGAGGGCTTGCCGGGTTGCGTCAGCGCCGATAATCCATGGAAATACAAAGCCATCAAGGCGGGCGAACATTCCGAACAAATGGTGGCGCGTACTTACGGCTATGACGGCGGTGCTTGAGCTATAGCTCCGATTTGAATTCCTCGTATTTTTCGCCGGCCTGGCGTTCGATCTTTTTCACATAGCTAAGCTTAATTTCAAACGGATGGCCAAGGCGGGCGAGCATGCGCTCGCGTAGCGCTTCTTCTTCCTGTTCATTGAGCGGCCGTTCGACCACCAGGCGCGCTTCGATCGCCTGCCGGCTTTTTTGCACGAACTGATATTGCCGCACCGGCGCGATTTCGGCGAAGCGGCTGCCGCCCATCAGTGGCCAGCTGCGCGAGCCATCGGGCAGGGTGAGCATGGCCCGCGCCCGGCCCATGATGCGGGTCAGCACCGGCAGGCCGCGCCCGCATGGGCAGGGAGCGCCCACTTCGGCGTAATCGCCGATATCGTAGCGCAGCAGCGGCGTGGCAAAATTATGTAAGGGCGTCACCACGACGCGGCCGACCTCGCCCGGCTGACACGGCGTACTATCGCCATCCAATATTTCGATCAGCGCGCACTCGCTCTGGACATGATAGTTCTCAGTCTCGGGGCATTGCAGGGCGATGTAGCCGGTCTCCTGGGTGCTGTACATGTCGGCGATCTCAATGCCCCAGAGACGCCGGCATTGCGCGCGCAAGGCCGGGTCGAGCACTTCCGACAGGGTTTGCACCTCGCGTAGGCTCGGATATCGCACGCCGCTCTCTTCGCTCAGGCGCAGCAATTCGCCGAGGTTGGACGGGTTGGTGCTGAGATAGGCGGCGTTCTGGCGCGCCAGCCATTCGCCCTGATCGGCGACGGGCGTGGTGATGGTCAGCTTGGCCGCCGGCCCGGTGCGAAACAGCGCCGCCGGTGAGCCCCAATTATCGCTCTCGATACCATCCGGATAGGCGGCGCGGGCTGAGCGGTCATAGCGGATGGTGGCGAAAGTGGCGCTGAGATCGCGCTTGCGCCAGATATGGTCGCGCAAGGTAAAGGCGGTCCAATAAAAAGCACTGAGCTCGGTGCGGCTCACACTGACCGGCTTGCCGGTCGAGCCGGTCGTTGTCGATTGGCTAGTCCTGCCGTGGCCCTTGGGCGGTTCCGTGCATTGCAGTTTTGTGCCCGATTTTTGCAGTTCGTCGCGGGTGAGAATGGGCAGCTCGCGCCATGCTTCTTCGCTGAGTGGCTTGTGTTGGCCGATGCCCGCCGCTTCCAGTCGTTTGCTGAGATACGGGATATGCTGGTGCGCGAAGTGGCACAGCTTTTCGATCTGACCGAGCTGATGGGCGTGCAATTTCTCCGCCGGCCACCATTGCGATTGTTCAAGCTGAAACAGCACGGCGAGCAGCGACGCACCCTCGCGCCCCGGCACGGCTGGCCAGCCGATGCCCTCGATTGCAGAAAGCGTGTGTTCGCTGATATCCGCCGGCTGTTCGTTCATTTTTTCGCCCGTGCGCCGAGGGTGAGCAGCAGCACGCTCATCGCCATCAGCGCCGTGCCACCCCAGACATAGAGACTATACCGTTCGCCGAATAGAATCATGCCCCAACCGAAGCCGGCGGCGACGGAGAGATAGTTCATCTGCGAGAAAAATACCGGGCCGGAGAGGCGGACAATCTCAAGGAACAGCACATAGAATATGGCGTTCAACAAAGTGGCGTAGAGAAAATTCCAGTTCACGCCGGGGTCGGCGCCGGCAAAAAAATAGAATTGGCCGCTGGCGGCCATGATCGGCAGAAGCAGCGCTGCGGCTGCCAATAGCATGCCGGCGGCGAACACCGTGGGCGGCATCATCGGCGGCCGTACCAGCGCGGTGAGCACGTTGCCGAGGCCGAGCAACAACGGCGCCAGCAGGGCGAGGAGCAGCCACCACACCATATCGGGCTCGGGCAGGCTGACATCGGGCAGGACGATCACCAGGATGCCGCCGAGGCCGGCCGCCAGTCCGGCGATACTGAGCAGCTTCAGGCGGTCGACGCCGAGCAAAATGGCGAAAAAATAGGTCAGGGTCGGGGCCAGTATGACGACCATGCTGATCAGGCCCTGTGGCAGCTTATCGGCGAGAAAGGTCAGTACCGCCATTGGCGCGCCCATGGCAAAGATGCCGACCGCCAGATAGGCGCGGATATAGGTGAATTTCAGGCGTGGCATCTCGCCCCTGAGAATAGCCACGCCGAGCAGCACGGTTCCGGCGAACAGCATTGGCCAAAAGGCGAAGGCAAAGGGCGGCACGCCGCCATCGACCGCGATCTTGTTGAGCACGAAGCGCAGCGGCGCAATGATCCCGCCGGCCAACATGAGAGACAGCGACAGCGCGCCGACGCGCGTTTCCAAGCCGGCTGAGGGCCGTTGCTTTGCCGCCAAAATGGATTCCCTCTACTGCCGCCACCGCTGCCGTTGCGCTGTCTTAGCCTATCCGCCCGCGCCGCCGCCGACAACGTGGGCTCGACGCATCGCGGCCTGTTGGGCTATCTTCCGCCGGATAAAAAAATATATGGGAAGGGCTGAAAGATGTCAGCAGGGAGCGAATGGCCGGTGCATTTCAGCGGCGGCGAAGGTGACGTGATGGCTTGGCTGCGCGAACATAATGTCGAGCGCATCCGGGCCGAGTTTTCCGATTTTAACAGTATCGCGCGCGGCAAGGCGGTTTCGGTGGCGCAGTTTGAGCATGTCATGCAGCATGGCCTCGCCTTTGCCGCCACGATCATGGCTGTCGATAACAAAGCCTATGTGGTGCCCGGCACCGATTATGCGGAATCCATCGGCTATGGCGATTTCATACTCAAGCCCGATCTTTCCACGCTCCGTCTGCTGCGCCACGAAGGCGGCTCGGCGCAGGTGGTCGGTTCGCTGGTGTGGCCGGATGGCTCGCTTGTCGATAGCTGCCCGCGCAACGTTCTCGCCCGGGTGGCCGGACAAGCGGCGGAAATGGGCTTTACCGCCTTTGCCGCGCCGGAGCTCGAATTTTACCTGCTCAATGAGGATTACGAGCTCCTCGACGAAGGCGTGCAATGCTATTCGATGCATAAGCGCACGATGTTTCTGGCTGAGGAGCTGGCTCTTCTCGAAGCGGCGTCGGCGCACTGCCAGTTGGAAAACAGCCATTACGAATATGGCCCCGGGCAATATGAAATGACCATGCGCTATCAGGAAATTTGCCGCATGGCCGATACGGGGCAATTGTTCCGCTCTACCCTGAAGGAGGCCGCCATGGGTATGGGCGGGCGTATCTCCTTCATGGCCAAGCCGTTTGATGGCGTTACCGGCAATTCCTGTCATATGCATTTGTCGTTAACCGATGCGGCGGGGAAAAACGTCTTTGCCGCGCCCGAGGCGCCCCAGCATATCAGCGATACGTGCCGCCATTTCATCGGCGGCGTGCTGGCGCATATGCCCGAATTGACGGCGATCTTCTTCCCCAATTCCAATTCCTACCGCCGTCTGGTGCCGGGAAATTTCGCCCCGATTTCGCTTGTTTGGGGCGTCGATAACCGCACCACGGCGGTGCGTGTGCTGAATGAGACGCCGGAGGCAACGCGGGCGGAACTGCGCGTCTGTGGCGGCGATATCCAAATTCATTTGGCGATGGCGGCATATCTCGCTGCCGGGCTGGATGGCATCCGCAAAGGCACCGACCCCGGCGCGCAATCGGTTGGCGATCTCGACGAGCAGGATGTCACCCGCATTCCCGATGATTGGGGCAAAGCGCTTGATGTTTTCGACGCCTCCGACTGGGTAAAGGAAGCGTTTGGCGAGGAGTTCTGCCGCAACTTCAGCGTTCTCAAACGCTTCGAGTATGATGCTTACCGCCGCACCGTGCCCGAGACCGAGCGCAAAGCCTATATCGAGTTTCTGTAGCGCGGCCGGGCGGCACGCTGCAGGCGCATTTTACTGAGCGTATTGGTGGCAAGGCCGAGCAGCAGCAGCGCTGCCGCGGCCCAGATATAGCCGCTTACCGAGCCGCCGAAAAACAGCGCCTGCCAGCCGAAGCCGCCGAGCACGATGATATAGGCGGCCTGCGAAACAAACACCGCGCCGGCCATGGTGATGATCACGAACATCAGCCACCAGCGCGCGACATTGATCAGCGTCGCGTAGAGCACGGCGAAATCGCCCTCGGCGCTTGGCCCCGGAAATAGATGAAAATCGCCGGCGATGGCGGTGATCGGCAGCATAATGATGCCGGCGGCGAGGAGAACGCCGGTGCCCAATTGCAGGCCATCGCTCTCGGGCGGCGCATAAAGGTCGATAAAAATATTAAAGAGGGCAAACAAGACCGGCACGAGCAGTATCAGCAACACCCAGCCGACCATGCCGGGCTCGGGCAGGCTTGCCTCCGGTATCAGGATCAACAGGATGCCGCTCAAGCCTGCGAGCAACCCGGCAACGCTGAGCCAGCGAAAGCGCTCAAGCTTGACCGGCAGGGCGAACAGATAGCTGAGGAGCGGCGCCAGCACGACAATCATGGTGATCACGCTAGATGGCAGGTGCGGTGCGGCCAAGGTGAGCAGCGTCATTGGCGCGGCGAGGCCGATGACGCCGCCGATAAAATAGACGAGCAAATGACGGCGGCCCGTGAACGGCAATTTGCGCCTGAGAATGCAGACGATCAGCAGGATCAAGCCACCACCGAGCGATACCCACACCACATAGCCGAGTGCCGGCACGCCATTTTCGGTGGCGATTCGGTTGACCGGAAAGAGCAGGCTGTAAATCAGCCCGGCGATTATCAGCAGAAAAACCGAAAGCGGCCCAATATTGCGCTTGGGCGCCTCATTTTTATTGTTCATTCTTCGTCTATATCAAATGGCGGCGAGACTTACAGCATTGTCATGAAAGGCGGCGCCGCCGATCGGCTTGACTGGATCGGCGCCGGTTAAGGCGTTGATGCCGATACCGCCCTCAAAGGCGTCATTCGGCCAAATGCTCTCAACCACCAGAACACCGGGCTGCAAACCGGCGAATATTTCGGCATGCAGGACAATCTCGCCGCGCCCATTGGCGAGGCGGACGCGCGCGCCGTCTTCGATGCCGAGCCTGGCGGCGTCCTTGGGATGGACAAGCACGCTCGGGCGCACTTCGCGCTCGCGCGATGTTGGCGTCTCGGTAAAGCTGGAATTGAGATAATTGCGCGCCGGCGCGGTGATCAGGCGGAACGGGTGCGCTGCCGTCGCTTCCTCTGTCACCGCCCAGTGATCCGGGAATTCGGGCATGCCGCTGGCATCCGCTTGGCCATGCGCGCAGCCCGCCGTGGTCCAGGCCGTCGGAGCGAACGCCGGCCAATTGGGCCGGAAGTGAAATTTACCGTCCTTGTGAGCGAAGCCGTTGGCATAATGGGCGTCTTCATATTTGGGCCGGTAATCGAGCCAGCGCATGGCGCGCAGACTGTCCGGGTCGGGCAGGCCGGAGGCGCTTAGCGTCTCGGCTAATATTTCCTCGCCCGTCATGTCGAAGCCGGGATGCTCGGCGCCGACCCGTTTGGCGATCTCGCAAATGACGAAGTGATTGTCGCGCGCCTCGCCCGGCGGCTCGACGATCTTGGCGCCGAGTTGGATATGCGGATGGCCGCCGCCCTGGTAAAGGTCGCTATGTTCCAAAAACGCCGTTGCCGGCAGAACGATATCGGCCATTTTGGCCGTGTCGGTGAGAAGCTGTTCATGCACGCAGGTAAACAGGTCATCGCGGGCGAAGCCGGCATGGACCTTATTAAGATCGGGCGCCACCATCATCGGGTTGGTGTTTTGAATCAGCAGCGCCGTCACCGGTGGGCCGTCGCCGAGATCTTGCCTGTCACCGCTCAAGATGGCGCCGATACGCGATTGATCGAGCATCCGTACGCCAGTGTCTTTGACATCCAACCCTTCAATCAGCGTCTTGTCCCAGGGATAAATGCCTTCATTGTTCTTGAACGCGCCGCCGCCTTCATACTGCCACGAGCCACGAACAGTCGCGATGGAGAGCGCCGCATGCATATTGACCGGCCCGTTGCGGCTGCGCGTAAAGCCGAAGCCGAGGCGGAAATATGTGCGGTCGGTCTCGCCGATCAGCTTGGCGAAAGCCTCGATCTCATCCACCGAGAGGCCGGTGATCGCTGCCGCCCATTCGGGGCTGCGGCATTTCAGATGCGCTTCGAGCTCGCGCGGCGCATCGGCATAGCGGTTCATATAGTCCCAATCCGCTTTGCCATCGCGGAACAGCACATGCATCACCGCGCAGGCCAGTGCGCCGTCCGTGCCGGGGCGGAGACAGAGATGCATATCCGCCTGGCGCGCGGTGGCGTTGAGATAGGGATCGATAACGATGATTTTGGCGCCGCGCGTTTTGCGTGCCTGAATGGCATGGCGCATGACGTTGATTTGCGTCGCCGCCGCGTTGGTGCCCCAAATAATAACCAGGTCCGATTTTGCCATCTCGCGCGGATCGACACCCTGCAGTTTGCCGGCGCCGGCCTCGAAACCGAGCCACGCCATATTGACGCAGATGGTGGTATGGAACTGCGAATAGCCCTTGGCGTGGCGCAAGCGGTTGATGCCGTCGCGCATCAGGAGGCCCATGGTGCCGGCGAAATAATACGGCCAGATGGCTTCCGCGCCGTGGCGCTGCTCGGCTTTTAGAAACGCTTCGCCCACTTCATCAAGCGCCGCTTGCCAGCTAATCGGGCGGAATTCACCATCGCCTTTGGCGCCGCTGCGCTGCAACGGCTCGGTCAGGCGGCCGGGATGGTGCAGGCGCTCGGCATAGCGCGCGACCTTGGCGCAGATGGTGCCATCCGTATAGCTGTTGTCGCGCGCGCCGCGAATGCGCCCGATGGTGAAATCGTCGAGCTTCTCTACCTCCAGGGCGCAGGTGGACGGGCAGTCATGCGGGCAGGCGCTATGATGGATTTCAGGTAACATTTTGTTTCCAGATCGGCCATATGGGCACGGGCGAGTGTTCCGGGCGGGCGCGGCCGTGTCAACAAAAGCCGCCGGTAAAGGGGACGAACGCTACCGGTAAAATCTTCTCTGTCGTTACCTTCCCGCGGGCGGTTTTGCCAATCACAGTCAGATCCTGCGCTTCTCCCACCGGGCCAATCGGAATGACAAGTTTGGCGCCCGGCTTCAACTGCGCTATCAGCGCGGGCGGCGGCTTCGGCGCGGCGGCGGCAACGATGATGCCGTCAAACGGCGCGCGCTCGGGCCAGCCCAACGCGCCGTCGCCAATTCTGATGCTGACATTGCTATAGCCGAGGCGCTTCAAGCGCCTTTTGCTGGCGCGGGCGATGTCGGCAACGATCTCGATGGCGGCGACGTCATGCGCCAATTCGGCCAAAACGGCGCTTTGATAGCCGCAGCCGGCGCCGATTTCGAGCAGGTTGGCGGAAGTTTTTGCATCCGCCGGCAGGTCGAGGAATTCGCTCATCAGGGCGACGATAAAAGGCTGCGATATGGTTTGCCCGTGGCCGATTGGGAGCGGCCGGTTTTTATAGGCCAACGCGATATCCTCTGGCCGCACGAATTTGTGCCGGGGGACGGCGCGAAGTGCGTCGTGCACGGCAGGCGACAATGCGCGCCGGCCGGTGAGAGCGGCAGTCTCAAGCATGTCCTTTTCGATTGCGCGCAGCATCTCTTGCTGAGCATCGCGCCAGTTTTTGCTCATTTTGCCAGTTCCGCCCGAATGATGATCTGGGTCAAGGTATTGCCCGGCTTAGGGTCTAGCATATTGGCATTAACGGTTCGTAGGAGATTGCCATGTATCATAACATTCTCGTCGCCTATGACGGCTCAAAACATGCCGACAAGGCCATGGATATCGCGCTGGAATTGGCAGCGAAGTTCGATGCCGAATTGCACCTCGTGCAGGTCGTAAACCATGCCCATGCCACGAGCGGTGCGGCCGAATATGCGCGCTCCGAAAATATCGATGACCCTGATCAGTTGGAAATCGAAGTGGCGAAGGCCGATTTGCTGAAGCGCTTCACGCCGAAGGCACGTGACGCGGGTGTCGAAAATATACACACCGAAGTCACGCGCGGCGACCCGGCGGAATGCTTGTTGAATTATGTGCAGGATCGCGACGTCGACATGGTGGTCATGGGACGGCGCGGTGTTGGCCGCGTCGAAGGCTTATTGGTCGGTAGCGTCTCTTCGAAAATGAGCGCGCTTGCGGAGAGTGCCGTTCTTACGGTCAAGTGATGCCCGGGGCGCCGCCTTTCAGGCGTTGAAAGAGCCGGCGCCCTGCTCCAACATGAGGTCTGAACGCGCGGTATAGCGCGCGCTGGACCGACAGGGGAGCGTCACATGAGCGATTATGAAATTTTTGAGGCAGGCGAGGTGCGTCTGCAAAGCGGCGCCACCGTGCGCGATGCCAAACTGGCCTATAAAACCTATGGCACGCTGAACGCGGCCAAGGACAATGTCATCATTCAACCGACCTGGTATTCCGGCAATCACAATGATGTCGAATGGTCGATCGGCCCGGACATGGCGCTCAACCCGGAGGAATATTTCATCATCGTGCCCAATCTGCTCGGCAATGGCCTGTCCTCCTCGCCGAGCAACACACCGCCGCCTTATGACCGCGCGCGGTTTCCCAATTGCACGATGTATGACAATGTCCGCCTGCAGCACCGCCTGGTGACCGAGAAGTTCGGCATCGAGAAAATCAAGCTGGTGACCGGCTGGTCGATGGGCGCGGCGCAAACCTATCAATGGGGCTGCCTCTATGCCGATATGGTTGAGAACATCGTGCCGACCTGCGGCTCGGCCAAATGCTCGCGTCATAATTTCGTCTTCCTTGAAGGCGTCAAGGCGGCGTTGACGGCGGATGGCGCGTGGCAGCATGGCTGGTACGACAGTCCGCCGACCACCGGCCTGCGCGCCATGGCGCGGGTCTATGCCGGCTGGGGATTCTCGCAAGCCTTCTACCGCGCCGAAGAGGATCTCAAGCTCGGCTTTTCCTCGCTCGAGGATTTTCTCATCGCCTTTTGGGAAGGCTTCTTCATTCACAAGGACGCCAACAATCTGCTGGCGCTGTTATGGACCTGGCAATATGCCGACATCAGCGACAATGAAGTGTTCGGCGGCGATTTCGACAAGGCGCTCGCCGCCATCACCTGCAAGGCCTTCGTCATGCCGGGGCGGACCGATCTCTATTTTCCGGTGGCCGATAATGAATATGAAGTGAGCAAGATGCCGAACGCCGAGCTGCGCGTGTTCGAATCGATCTACGGCCATTTCGCCTCAAGCGCGCTCAATGCCGACGACGTGAAATTTCAAAACGACGCGATCAAAGAGATTTTGGCCGGCTAGTCATATTTGGAATCAGCAACCCCGCCGCAATGAATTGGGCGGGGTTGTTTTTTTGGGTGGCTTAGAAGCTCACCGCCCAGCTCAATGCCGAGCCTAAGGTTCGTTTGTCGAGCCTATGTCAGGTGCTTCTTGGGTGGAGTCATTATCGTAACCTCCTGCCGTATCTGAGGATAACATTAGCACAAATCGGCGCCGTGCGTGAGCCCGCCGAACGGCCTAGGACGAATTGCCACAGGCCGTCGATACAATTCCGGATCGGCTATGACCAGCGAGCGTGATGGATGCCGCATTCGCTCTTGGCGTGGCCTTGCCAGCGTCCGTCGCGCCCGCCCGCATCGGGCGAAACCGGCGCCGTGCACGGGGCGCAGCCAATCGAGGCATAGCCCTCAGCCATGAGCGGATGGCGCGGCAGGCCGCGTTCTTGGAAGGTGCGGTCGATTTTTTTGGCGCTCCAATGGGCCAGCGGGTTGAGGCGGATGCGGCCATCGATGGCCTCGATCGTTTCCACGCCGCCGCGCTCGCCACCATGATCGCGCTTGCGTCCGGTGATCCACGCGTCGAAACCACCCAGCGCGCGTTCAAGCGGCAGCACCTTACGCAGATAGCAGCAGAGATTGGGGTTGTGCCGCCACAGTTCGCCATCCGGATCGTGCCCACCGATATCAAACGCCACCGGCTCGACCGTGCGCACATCGGTTAAGCCGAGGCGGCGAACCAAAATATCGCGGTAGGTCAGGGTGTGGTGAAAGAGCTTGCCGGAATCGATGAAGATAACCGGCGTGGCGGGGTCTATGCGGGCGACCATGTCCAACAGGATGGCGGCTTCCGCGCCGAAGGAAGAGACCAGCGCGATGCGGCCCTTATATTGCCATTCCAGCATGACACGCAGCAGCGCTTCACCTTCGAGCGCGCCGTATCTTTCACTGAGCGCGTCCGCGCGCGCTGTTGTTTGGTTGAGCCGTTCAGCGTCGGGCCGGTAGGTTTCAGCGCTACCATTCATTTTCTTCTCCTACTCCGCCGCCGCTTGGCGGTGCCGTAGCAAACCGGCGGTCGCACGCGGGTTATCTGTCGGCTGATACCAGACCGAAATCTCTGAAATAGCGCGCAGCCATCCTTCCAGCGCGCCACCGCCGGAGGCCTGAAACGCATCGAACCCGCAACGATGCATAAACAGGAATTGATCGCGCGCAACATCGCCGACGGCGCGCAGTTCGCCTTTGAAGCCGTAGCGCTCGCGCAGTAATCTTGCCGTGCTGTAGGGCCGGCCATCGCGGAAGGTCGGGAAGTCGAGCGCGATCAGGGTGAATTCATGCAGCTCCGCCGCGATGTCATCCGCCTGCTCGTCGCTTTGCAAATAAACGCCAAGCGGCTCGCCGCGCCGGCGCAGCGTCTCTTTCTCGCGCCGCCAGCGTGCCGGCGTAACGGCCACCGGGCCGCAATCGGGCAGCGCGGCATGATCGGCCAAAAACACCCAGCCATCTTGCGCGATGGTGCCGTTTCTAATCAGAGGCATAGAGGCGCTCCTTGAATGGTTCGCGGCCGAGGCGGGCATAGGCATCGACAAAGAGCTCGCCCGTTTGGCGCAGGTCGAGATAGGTATTCACTACCGTTTCGACCGCATCGGTAATATCACCGGCAGAGAAAGCCGGCCCGATAACCTCGCCGATTGCGGCATTGCCGTCGGCCCGCCCGCCGAGCGTAATCTGGTAATTCTCCGCGCCCTTGCGGTCGAGCCCGAGAATGCCGATATGGCCGACATGGTGATGGCCGCAGGCGTTGATGCAGCCGGAAATATTGAGCCGGAGGTCGCCGATATCCTGTTGCCGCGCCAAATCCCGGAAGCGCTCGCTGATCGCCTGGGCAACAGGGATCGAGCGCGCCGTCGCCAGGCTGCAATAATCCATGCCCGGGCAGGCGATGATGTCGCTGATCAAGCCGCGGTTGGCGGTGGCGAGCCGGTTGGCTTTCAGTGTCTGCCAGACCTCAAAGAGATCGCGCTTGCGCACATGCGGCAAAACCAAATTTTGCTGATGCGTGGCGCGCAGTTCGTCAAAGCTGAACTGTGCCGCGAGATCGGCCACTGCCTCCATCTGATCGGCATCGATATCGCCGGGCACCTGGCCGATCGATTTCAGCGACACCGTGACAATCGCATAACCCGGCTGCTTGTGGGCATCGACATTGTGCTCGAGCCAATTGTCGAACGCGCTGTTCGCACGCCGCGCCGCGTCGAGACCCTCGTCGCTGCCGGCTGAGGGCTCGAAGGGCGGTGGGGTAAAATAGCGCTCGATACGTGCCACTTCCGCCGCCGGCAAATCGACAAACCCCCGGCGCACCTGGCGCCACTCGGCTTCGATCCGCTCGGCCAGGGCATCGGCGCCCATCTCATGCACCAGAATTTTGATGCGCGCCTTATACATATTTTCGCGCCGGCCGAGCTGGTTATAGACCCTGAGAATGCTCTCGAGATAGGACAGGAGATATTCTTTCGGCAGGAATTCGCGGATCGTTTTGGCGATCATCGGCGTGCGTCCCTGGCCGCCGCCGACCATCACCTCGAAGCCG
>JABIXB010000141.1 GCA_018666805.1 Rhodospirillaceae bacterium
ATAGAACGGGGGCTTTACAACTCGTCAATGTTGTCCGCCAGAAGCTCGATTCCATAGATGCACATCAGAGCGAGAAGAGCGTAGTGCCGTTTTTCAAAATCGGACGTTCCGAACTTGAGCTCGACGGCCGCAAGCTTCCTATGTAGGAGCTTGACCAAAAAATTTCCGCTACCGCAGGCAGGCTCTAAGAATCGTGCGTCAATTCGCTCGGACTCGTCCTTAACGAGATCGAGCATAGCTTCAACCAACCACAGTGGTGTAAATACCTCCCCATGATCGGTAACGCGTTTTTTTGACTTAACTAGGCCCATGATCTGAGTATACACATATGACTCGCCCGTGTTTGAGGCGATACATCTGAGCCAGCAGAAATTGCATATTTTACGGAACGCCTAAGCCATTTTGGTCGGCGCTAAATGGCACAATCTGATGGCTTAAGCCGAGAAGTTATTCGTAAAGTTCGCACCGACCATTCAGTTGTCTATCGATTCGAGGAGTTCAGTTTTTTCGATATTCTAGTTGGGGGGCTTGGGCAGAAACCAATGCAAAATTTATAGCGCATGCGTCAAGATGTTCCCCTGAGCGTTGCCTTGAACGCAACAAAACTGCCAAAAAAAATTGCGAAAATCTATTAAGTCACTGAAATAATGGCGCACCCGACAGGATTCGAACCTGTGACCTCTGCCTTCGGAGGGCAGCGCTCTATCCAGCTGAGCTACGGGTGCATCCGGGTTCGGTGCGAGGGCACCTAATCTAGCGTGCGCGCGCGGATTGTAAAGCCGGGTAGGGCAATTAGCCGACGCTCGCAAGATAGCCCGGCAGCTTTTCCAGCAAGCGCGCGATGTCTGCCGGCGTGACGAAAGCGTGCACCGAGAGGCGGACGCGGCCGCTGTCGGCCCAGATCAGGATGTTGTCCTCTGCCGCCAATTGCATCAGGCGATCTGCGCCGGGGTGGGTGAAGCAGATGTTGCCGGCGCGGGCTTGTGGCGCTTCCGGCGTTGTTACTGTCAGGCCAAGTTTTATGAGATCGTGCCGAAGGGCACCGCCGAGGGTGCGCGCGTGGGCGGCAATGCGCTCAATGCCAATATTGGCGAGATAGTCGAGCGAGGTGCGCAGGAGATAGGCGTCGAGATGGTTGGGGTTGCCGGCCTCTGCGCGTCCGGCGCTTTGCTTGAGCTGATAGGAAGCCGGTGTCGGGCCCGGCGCGGCCGAGCTCCAGCCGATATTAAGCGGGTTGAAATCAGGCCAGGCCGCGCGGTTCCAGGTGAGGATGCCGGTCTGCGTGCCGAGCAGCCATTTATAGCCGGCGCAAACCATGAAATCAGCGAGCCGGCCATCGACCGGGATGACCCCCAAAGCATGGCTGACATCGACCAATAGGGCGATGCCGCGTTCTCTACGCGCGCCTGAGAGTGCAGCGATATCAAGCGCCTGGCCGGTGAGGTAGCTGACCTGGCTGACATAGACGATGCGGGTGTGTTGATCGCAGGCGTCGATTAATTTGCCGATATCGGTCTCGTAGCCGGTTGGCGCGACAAGCCGGGTCTCGACGCCAAGGCTCTCAAGCCGGGCAAAAGCGTAGCGCCCGGAAGCATATTCGAGCGCGGCGGAGACCACATTGTCTCCGGCCCGCCAATCGATCGACGACAAAACGCTGTTGATGCCGGTCGAGGCGCTGCCGACCAGGGCGATATCATCCGCCGCCAATGACATCATGGCGGCGAGCTGGCCGCGCACCTCTTCGGCCACCGCCCAGTGAGCGTAATAGCCCGGATGGCCGCGCGCCTTGTCGTGGGCGTAAGAGTCGAACGCCTCGCGGTGGGCTTTTAGTAAAGGCGGCTCACCGCCCGTTGCCAAATGGGTGACGCCTTCGAGGCCGATGAAATCGCTTTTCGCTGCCAGCATCGGGTTGTTCTTATTTCTGCACGGCGTCGCCTTTGAGATAGCTTTTCGGCCAGGCGATGCCCTGCCAGGTCCAGGTCTCGACCGGGTCGAGGCGGATCAGCCAGCGTTTCCAGCTCATCGTCGGTTCCAAATAGCCCGGGCCATTGGCGCCGTAGTAGCGCAGTGCCATGGTGCGCGCGACCTCGACCCAGCGGCCACCGACATTGGGTTCCTCGACGATCACGGCGTTGCACTGGGCGGCGAAATTGCGCTGCACATTGGCGCCGGCATCATCCTCGGCGAGCGACGATTCATCGACCGTCACGGCGCAGCGCGGCTCATTTTTCAGGAACTGCGCCCATTTCGATTTGGCCCGCGCCACCAGCCAGATCGATTTGCCGTCCCACTGGTACCAGCACGGAATGGCATAGGGCCAGCCCTTTTCGTCGAGGCAGGCGATGCGGGCGAGGTTGGGCTCTTCGAGAAACTGATCGACCTCTTCCCGGTTGAGCTTGCCGACCTTGCCGCGCCAGTTTTCGTCTTTGTCCGTGCCGCTCATGGCTTTGCCTCCAGGTTTCGAACGTGGGTGCCGGATTCGGCTACTAGTTTTGTATGATATTGGCCTAATAGATCCATCCCGGCGCCTATATCTTGCGGCGCTGCGGCCAGCGAGGCGCGCACATAGCCCTCGCCGCCGGGGCCAAAGTCGAGGCCGGGGACAATCGCCACTTTATGTTCGTCCAAGAGGCCTCTGGCGAACGTCCGGCTGGGCACGCCGGCGGCGCGGATATCGATCCAGAGATAGAAGGCGCCGTCCGGCGGATGGGCCGGAACGCCATGCTGGCCAAGCGTATCCAGGGCCAATTGGCGGCGCGCCGAATAGGCCTCGCGCATCTCCGCCACCACGTCCTGCGGGCCTTCGAGCGCGGCAAGTGCGGCCCATTGGCCCGGCGCGCTGGCGCACGACGTCATCGCCTCCTGCAAATCGGCCAAGACCGGCGCGATCTCGCGCGGCACCACCATGTAACCGATGCGCCAGCCCGTCATGGCATAGGTTTTGGAGAAGCTGTAAACCGCAATAATGCGTTCGCGATGGTTCAGCGACGCGGCGCTGACGAACGCATCGGTGTAGGTCAGCGCATCATAAGCCTCGTCGCAGACCAGCCAGAGATCGTGCGCCGCGGCAAAATCCAACAGCTCCTGCATGCGCGCGCGCGGGATCACCGAGCCGATCGGATTGAGCGGCGTGTTGATCAGCAGCAGCTTGGTCGCCGGGCTGACGAGCCGCTCAAGCTCGTTCATATCGGGCAGGAAGCCGTTCTCGGCGGCAACGCGGTAATTGCGGATGGTGGCCGAGCGCAACGTCGCCATCATCAGGAAATTGGGCCAGGACGGGTCGGGCAACAACACCTCGTCGCCCGGCTCGACCAGTCCGGCGAAGGCGCTGTAAAGTGCGCCCATGGCGCCGTGCGTGACGATCAGCTCGTCCGGGCCGGCGCTGATGCCGTTATAGCTTTTTAGCTTTTTGCACAGCTGCTGGCGCAGTTCCACGAGGCCGGCATTGTCGACATATTTGGTATGTCCGGCCTCGGTCGCCCGGCGCGCCGCGTCGACAATATGCGGCGGAGTCGGAAAATTGGGCTCGCCCGGGGCGAGATTGATGATGTCCGCTTTGCCGGCGATCAGGTTGAAGGTGTCGCGAATGCCGGATGACGGCATTGCCGCGAGAGATTTGCCGAGCTGCATCTTTGATTGTTCCTATGCTTGCCGGTCACCGTTTGCCGGGCCAATCCAGGCGTTTACAAAGCCATCAAGCCAGCGCCGCATGACCGGGTTGTGCACCGGCGCCAGGGCGCGCTGTTCGGCCGCCATTTGCGCGCCGGGCAGGCTAAGCTGTGGCCCGCCGGCCTCCGAGGTGATCCAGCGCTCCATGGTTTTGGGATACATTTCCGGGTGAAACTGGACGCCATAGGCATTTTCGCCGTAGCGGAAAGCCTGATTGTAAAAAGCTTCGCCGCCGGTGGCGAGAAGCTCCGTGCCCTCGGGCAGATCAAAGCCCTCACGGTGCCATTGATACGCGGTGAAGCTCTCCGGGAACAGTTCTCGCCCGGCGGCGGTCGCGTTTATTTCGTGATAGCCGATCTCGCGCATGCCGTCCGGATGCTCCCACACTTTGGCGCCGAGCGCATGAGCCATCATCTGGGCGCCGAGGCAAATACCGAAAAACGGCGCGCCATTCTCTAATTGCTCGCCTACCCAGTCCAATTCAGCGGCAAGGAAATCCATTTCGACGGCGTCGCCGACCATCTGGGCGCCGCCGAACACGACGCTGGCGGCATAGCCCTTCGGCCGGCCCGCCTCAAGGCGCGGCAGGCTATCGCCGAGAAACGGGCAACAGATCTCAGTGTCATAGCCGAGCGCCTGCAAGGCCTCGGCCACCGGGCCGGGATCGGCCGGTTCCGAGTGGGTGATGAATATGATCCTGTGCTGGCCCATCTCCGCCATTCCCTTACCCCATCTCGCCATTCCCTTACAATGGCGCCGCGCCGCAGGCAACCGTTTCCCTGCCGGGCCATATAACCATAAAAATTTTGCCCTATTGCGCCAAGCGCGGTGAATGCTAGCATCGCCGAAAGATTAAAGTGACGCGCTTCGGGGGGAGACGGCTCTATGGACTTGCATCTCTTTTTGGTTGTACTCGGCCTGTTCGTCCTGCTGTTTATCGCCAGCTTGCTGGTGCCGGTGGCGCGCCGGCTCAATTTCCCCTTCACCGTTCTGTTGGCCGCCGCCGGGGTGGTGCTCGGCATCGTCGTGCTGGTTATTCCGGACAAGAGCAGCGCCGGCATTGCCGGTGATTTCCTGCACGCCGTGGAAAACCTCGATATCACTTCCGAGGCGGTGTTTTTCCTCTTTCTGCCGGCGCTGATATTCGAATCCTCAATGAGCATCAATGTCCGGCATTTAATGAAGGACATTAAGCCGATCCTGATGCTCGCCGTGATCGGCCTGCTGATCTCGACCTTTGCTGTCGGCTTTGCCATGGAGTGGGTCTCCGGCATTGGTTTCGTCGCCTGTCTGCTGCTTGGCGCCATCGTCTCGGCGACCGACCCGGTGGCGGTGGTGGCAATCTTCAAGGATCTCGGCGCGCCCAAGCGGCTGACGATTCTGGTCGAGGGCGAGAGCCTGTTTAACGACGCCACGGCAATTGTGCTGTTTATCATTCTCGCCGCCGTCATGGTGGGCACCGCCGAGGCCTCGGCCGGCTCGGCGGCGGTCGATTTCATCAAGGTCTTTTTCGGCGGTATCGCGGTCGGCCTGGTGGCGGCGCGCAGTATGGCCTGGATTATCGGCACCATGCGCAACATGCCGCTCGTCGAGGTGACGCTGACCGTGGTGCTGGCCTATCTGTCGTTTCTGATCGCCGAGCATTATCTCCATGTCTCGGGCGTCATGGCGGTGGTCACGGCTGGTCTGGTAATGGGCTCCTACGGGCGCACCAAGGTTTCGCCCGCCACCTGGCACGCCCTGCACGAGACCTGGGAGCAGCTTGGCTTCTGGGCCAATTCGTTGATTTTCTTCCTGGTCGGAATCCTGGTGCCCAACGTGCTCAAGGATTTCACCGGCGAGCAGGCGATTTGGCTGGTGGTGTTGGTTGCCGTCGCTTTCGCCGCCCGCGCCGCGGTTTTGTTCGGCGTGTTGCCGCTGATGATCCGGGCCAAGCTGAGCGCCAACGTCTCGGGCGCCTTCAAGACCATCATGTTCTGGGGGGGGCTGCGCGGTGCGGTGTCGTTGGCCCTCGCGCTGGTCATCTTCGAGACCGATGGCGTCGACCAGGAGGTCAAGAATTTTATCGTCGTGCTGGTCACCTGTTTTGTGCTGATAACGCTCTTCATCAATGCCACGACGATCCGTTTCGTGATGGCGATGTTCGGTCTGGACAAGCTCTCGGCTGCCGATATAGCGGTGCGCGACCGGGTCATGGCGCTCTCGCTCAGCCGCATTCAGAGCGAAATTCATGATGTCGCGGAGGCGCAGCAGGTGGCGCCGAAATTGGCCGGCGAAATTTCCGATGATTACACCAAGCGCCTGAACGCGCTTGAGCACCAAATGGCCAACACGGCCGAGCTTGATGAAGCCGACCGGGTGAAAATTGGCCTTGGCACGCTGGTCAACCGCGAGCGCGAAATCTATCTCAAGCGCTTTTCCGATGGTGTCGCCTCGGACGATATCACCCGCGCCCTGATCGCCGCGACGGACATGCTGGAGGATGGCATGAAGGCGGAGGGAGTTTGCGGCTATGAAGAGGCGGCGACACAAAAGCTCGGATTTGATCTCGGTTTCCGCACGGCCATGTATCTGCAGCGCAAATTCGGCTTGACCGGGGCCCTGCAAGGCCAGCTCGCCGGGCGATTTGAGGTCTTGATCGCCAACC
>JABIXB010000142.1 GCA_018666805.1 Rhodospirillaceae bacterium
ACCCAGCCGCGCACCATCCTGCACTGCTCCTACAACGCCGCCGACAACGCCCCCTTCCTGCCCGGCCAGGAGGCGCATGACTACCGCCCGATCGCGATCGTGCCGGACAGCGCGCTCCGCGACGGCGCCTGGGACACAGTGTTCGATAATCAAATCTTTATCAGCAGTGACGGCGATTCGGGATATGGCTACAAAGTGCTGCGCGCCGGCACGCGGGCCGAAAGCCAGGCGCCGCGGATGGGCGTCTCGGAAGCGCTTTAAGCGTTTATTTCGCCGCCTCGACCATAATTTCGACGCTGAGCTCCGGCATCGCCAGCTTGCTCTCCACACAGGCGCGCACCGGCGTATTGTCCGGGTCGACCCAGGCATCCCAGATCGAATTCATCTCGTTGAAACGGGAAATATCGGACAGCCAAATCGTCGCCTTGAGAAGCTTGGATTTATCGGTCCCGGCTTCGGCGAGCAGGCCATCGATCTTGGCGAGGATTTGCCGGGTCTGGCCGGCGACATCCGCACTGCCGTCATCGGCAATCTGGCCGGCGGTATAGACGGTGTTGCCATGAACCACGGTTTGGCTCATGCGTGGACCCGGCTTGATACGTGTGATGGTCATCTTGTATTCCTTTCAACGAGAGACAGAAGCGGGCGATCCTAACCGGAGAGCCCCGGAGAGAGAAGGAAACAAAGCGATGGCCGAAGATTCGATTGCGCCGGGCGGCAAACTGATCACCATGTATTGGCGCGATATTCCCGCCCAGGTGCTGGCCAAGGCGGGGCGCGCCAATGCGCGGCGCGAATTGACGCCGCGCTTTCAGGACGCGATCGACCGCGCCGCCATGAAATGCGGTGCGCGCGATACGGACGCCTATCTCGAAGGCTGGCGCAAAGGCGCGGCCGAGCCGTGCGGAGCGGATTTAGAAGGCGTTGTCGAAGCGGCAGCAGCCAGGCTCGAACAGGAATTTGATGGCGAACGCCTGAAACGCCTGATCAATTCGGGCGGTACAGAAGATTAACGCCGCACCAAGCTGTCAGTCGCGGAAATTCACATATTGCAGCGGTTGGGTAATCTTAAGTTCCTTCACCAGAGCGATGGCGTCCTGCAGATTGTCGCGCTTCTTGCCTGAAACGCGCAGTTCCTCGCCCTGAATCGCGACCTGCACTTTCATCTTCGATTGCTTGATCGCCTTGACAATCTCCTGTGCCAGATCACGCTCGATGCCCTGTTTGACGGTGACGGTTTGGCGCAGTGTATTGCCCGACGCCTCCTCCGGCTTGTCGAATTCAAACGCGGCGATATTCACCTTGCGCTTGCCCATATGGCCTTTCAGCAATTCCTGCATCTGTTTGAGCTTGAAATCATCATCGGCGCGCAATGTCAGAACCGTATCGGCATGCTCAATGGTGCAATCACTGCCTTTAAAATCATAACGCGTGCTAATTTCGCGCATCGCGCCCTGCACGGCGTTGCCGACCTCGACAAGATCGGTGCGTGAGACAATATCAAAACTGGGCATGGCTTAATTTCCTCGACTTCTGAGCTATGTGGGGCAGGTAATCAGACCTGATCAATGACCTGCTTGCACTGGGCCAGCTTTTCGATGTGCTGGTCGATATTCGTCAGGCCGGCCATCATGGTGTTGATGCTGATATGGCTGGCGCCGAGCTTTTTCCACGCATCGGTCCATTCATGCCAGCTCTCCTCGGTATCATATTGGGCGCCGTAGCCATCATCGTAATTGCCGACATTGAGCCAGCTTTCGAGGCCGACATCGGCCATATCGCGCCCGGCTTCTTTAACATAGCCCTTGAATTTGGCGATCTCATCGGCGCCGTTTTCATCCGGCGGGAAAAGCGGCAGCCAGCCATCGGCCAGGCGCGCGGCACGCCTGAGCGTTACATCGGCATGGCCGCCAATCCAGATCGGAATGGGGCGCTGTTTCGGCAGCGGGTTGAGGCCGGCATCTGTGATGCGGTCCCATTTGCCCTCAAAAGTGACCAGCGGCTCGGTCCAGAGCCGGCGCAACAGCTCGATCTGCTCCTCGGAGCGCTTGCCACGCACGCTGAAATCCTCGCCGAGCGCTTCATACTCGACATCGTTCCAGCCCACCCCGATGCCGATGCGAAGCCGCCCGCCGGAAAGGAAATCGAGTGTCGCCGCCTGCTTGGCAATGAGCGCCGTCTGGCGCTGCGGCGAGATCAAAATACCGGTGATAAATTCGATCTTCTCCGTCACCGCCGCCATATAGCCATAGGCGACAAAGGGCTCGAGAAAGGCGTCGTGGCAGGTATAGATGCCCTTCAGCTTATGGGTCTCGGGATTGCCGCCGACGACATGGTCAAATGCCAGGATGTGGTCAAAGCCCATGCTCTCGGTCGCTTGGGCGAAGGCCTTGGCCGCGCCCGGATCGTCGCCGACTTCAATTTGCGGATAAACGGCGCCGATGCGCATGTCCCTGCCCTCCATTGTTCGATTGTAGACGCGATCCGGCATAGCATGTTTCGCCGCGCCATTGAAACCTGCTGGCCTCAGATATATTCGATCTCAAGTATCTCGACTTCTTCAGCGCCGGCAGGGTTGGCGAGTTTCACCACATCGCCGAGCCAGGCGCCGTTTAGCGCACGCGCGATGGGCGAGACCCAGCTTACTTCGCCCTTCTCGAGGCGCGCCTCGTCGACACCGACGATGCGCACACTGTGCTTTTTGCCCGCACTGTCGGCATAAGTCACGCTGGCGCCGAAGAAAACCTGCTCGCAATCCTTGCGCCGGCTTTGATCGACGATTTCGGTGATCTGCAGGCGGTTATTGATGAACTGAATGCGTTGATCGATCTCGCGCAGGCGCTTTTTGGCTGGCGCCTGATCCTTTTCCGCAATCAGTTTGGCGCGCTCGATATCGCGTAGGTCGCACAGCTCAGCCTGCAGCCGCGCTTCGCCCGCGGGCGTCATGTAGTTCTTCGTGCCGGGCGGCAGTGCATCGACGAATTCAGGAAGGGTTTCTTCCGTTTCCGTTTCCTTGGTGAAGGCCTTGTTCATGGCATTCCATTAATTCTTCACGCATCGACACCAAGCTCCCGCGCCATTTCGGGGAAGCTGTCGACGATAATATCATGGATCGGGTTGGCGGTGGGATCGGGCGGCCCGGCCGGGCCCCATTCATCCGGGCGGCGCACAAAGGCGGTGTTGAAACCGCAGGACTTGGCCGCATCGAGATCGAAATTGTGACACGCCACCATGCAGATTTCGCTCGGATCCAATTGCAACAGCTTGGCCGCCGTCTGATAGGCCTCCGGTAGGATTTTATATTTGCCGAACGCTTCGCAGGAAATCACCGAATCCCAGCTGATACCATTCTGCCGCGCCGTGTCGATAACGATGCGGAAGCTGAGGATGGTGAAAGAGGCACAGATATATTTTTCGCGCAGCTTGGGCAAAACATTCGGAAAATCGGGCCAACATTTCAGGCTGTGCACCTTGTCCCACCAGATCGCGCGGCGCTCTTCCGCGCTCGCCGCATCCAGGCCATTCGCGCTCAACACTTCGTCCAGAGCGGCGGCATGGGCGCCGTCGAAATTATAAGCCGGCGGCGCGTCCTTGCCGAGATTGAGCATGCGCCCGAGCGAGCCACGTCGCATATCGTTGGCAAGCGCGGCCCAATCGGCCTCGACACCGTATTTGCCGCCAAGTGCCGCGAGCGAATCGCGGAATCCGGTGTGCCAATCGAGGATCGTGCCACCGGTATCGAAGGTGAGCGCTTTGATCTTGCTGGTGTCCATGTCGTTTCCCTTCACATGCTTTCTTGTTCACAGCAAAGCTAAGCAAGCGGGGCTGGCTGCGCTATTCAAATCAAGTTGATCAGCCGCTCTTGCCGATATGGGCGTAGGCGACAATCTCGATAATCGCGCCCGGCGCGAGCAGGGCGGAGATCACCACGGTTGCCCGGTTGGGAAAGGGCTGGTCGAAATAGGTGCGGTAGACGGCGTTCATCGCCGGCGCATCGGCGGCGTCGGTGAGATAGATTAATACCTGGTTCACATCCGCCATGGTGCCGCCCGCCGCATCCACGACCTGGCGTAGATTGTCGAGCGTGCGCGTCGTTTGAGCGGTGATATCGCCGGCGTCCAGGCTGCCGTCCGGCTTGGTCGCGATCAGCGCGGTGTAGAGCACGCCATCGGCACTGACCGCCCATTCGAGCGGCGATTTGGTCGGCGGAATTCCGGTTTCGACGACTTCTCTCATGATCGGGCTCCGTTCTAATTTTCTGGCTCAAAGACGATGCGGGGAAAATAACACGAGACGATCCAATTGGGATCGTCAACGACCTGGCTGAGGCGCATATCGGCGCACACGCTGCACAGGAGATAAACATCGACCGGCGCCAAGCTTTGCTGGCCGCTGATCAGCTCGACCATGCGCCGGAGCGCGGTGCGCGCATTTTCCAACAGGTCGGGGCCGATGCCGGTGGTCACCTCATAACCGGCGCCGGAGAGATGGTCAGTGGTCGAACCGGGCGTGGTGAAGCGCGGCGCCGAGGGGGCAGCGCCCTTGACGAGCTCAATCCGGGCGTTGACATCGATCGGGCTCTCAACCCCGGTGCCGCAAACCTCGCCCTCGCCTTGCGCGGCGTGCGGATCGCCCATCGAAAGCAGCGCACCCGGCACCTGAACCGGCAGATAAAGCACCGTGCCAAGGCTCATATCGCGGATATCCATGGTGCCGCCCACGGCCTCGCGCGGCGGCAGGATATTATGTTGCCCAGGCTCGGCCAGCGCCGTGCCAATCGCGCCCATCATCGGCTTGAACGGCACCCGAGCGTGCGTGCCCTCGTAAGGAACGGCCTCGCCTAATTCAGGCGGATAATGCCAATGATGCATATAGGGCTCGGCGAAATCATCGGCGAGCAGGCCGAAATCGGGGATATTGGCTGACCAGCCCCAGCCCGACGGCGCGAATTCGAGCAGCGTTATTTTCAGCGCATCGCCCGGCTCGGCGCCGTCGACATAAACCGGACCCGTAACCGGGTTAACATTGTCGAAATCGAGATGGCGTACATCTTGCGCACTCGAATCCGGCGTCACCTGGCCGTTTGAGGCATCGAGGGTTTCAAAATAAACCTCATCGCCCGGCGCAATATGCAGCACCGGCGCGATGGCATTGTCCCAACAGGTATGGCGGTGCTGGCGGGAAATATGGTGGCTCTGGCCCATGAAAGCTCCCTTTGCGGCGTGGCGGATGATTTTCAACGATTGTGACGGAAAGCCTATCGCCGGGGCAAGCGAGCGCGCCACTAGTACCCCCTATCATTATTCGGTAGGTTTTCGCCGGGCAATAGATGCTCAGGATAATGGAAGCGGCAGATGACTGAGGGATCGGGCGACGAGCGCCTGGCAGAGATCGATTTCGAGGAAGGTGCGAGCGCCCACCCGAGTCCGGATGTGGCGCAGGAGCGCCGCATTGCCATTTATGACCTGCTCGAAAAGAATCACTTCTCTCCCGCCGATGGCGGCGACCGGGGGCCCTATGCGCTGCGCCTAAAAATCGTCGATAACCGATTGATTTTGGCGTTGGCAACGGAGGCCGGCGAGGCGCTCGGCGATATCTCGCTTTCGATGAGCCCGTTCCGCTCGCTGATGAAGGATTACGCCACCGTCTGCGAGAGCTATTTCGAGGCAATCAAGACCGCGCCGCGCGCCCGCATTGAGGCCATCGACATGGGCCGGCGCGGCCTGCATGACGAGGGCTCGGAATTGCTGCGCGAGCGCCTGAAAGGCGATGCGGCGCTCGATTTCGATACCGCGCGGCGCTTGTTTACGTTGATTTATGTGCTGCATATGCGCGGCTGACACGGCGATGGTGGACTCGCCCTCCAGCGTTCTCTTTGCCTGCACGTGGAATTCGGTGCGCTCGCCGATGGCCGAGGGCATCATGAAAAATCTCGTCGGCACGTCGATGTTTGTCGATTCCGTCGGTGTGCGCAAAGGCCAGTTGGACGCCTTCGTCGTCGCCGTGCTGGACGAAATCGGCGTCGATATGAACAATCACAAACCCAAAACCTTCGAGGAATTGGAGGATGATTCCTTTGACCTGGTTATCTCACTGTCGCCGGAAGCCCAGCACAAGGCGGTGGAAATGACGCGCACCTCCCATTGCGAAGTGGAATTTTGGCATACCATGGACCCAAGCATTATCGATGGCAGCCGCGAAACGCGCCTTGAGGCCTATCGCGAGGTGCGCGATCAACTGAGCGAAAAACTGCGCCAGCGCTTCTCCGCCGTACGCGCGCCAGTGGTATGACGGAGACCCGGATGAAATTCGTTCTCGCTTCCGCCTCGCCGCGCCGCCTCGACCTGTTGGCGCGGATCGGCGTTACACCGGATGCGGTCGATCCGGCGGCGCTTGATGAAACCGTGCTCAAAGGCGAAACGCCACGCGCCCATGGCGCCCGCCTGGCCGGCGAAAAGGCGCGCGCGGTGGCGGCGCGCCATCCCGGCGCCCTGGTGCTCGGCGCCGACACGGTGGTTGCTTGCGGCCGGCGCATCCTGCCCAAGGCGGAGACGCCAGAGGTGGCGCGCGACTGCCTCAGCCTGCTCTCGGGCCGGCGCCACCGGGTGCTGAGCGCAATTTGCCTGATCAAGCCGGACGGCACTGAATTACGGCGCACGGTGGAGACCACGGTGCGCTTTAAGCGCCTTGAAGCGAATGAGATCGAGAACTACATCCAAGCTGGTGAGTGGCAGGGCAAGGCAGGCGGATATGCCATTCAGGGCCATGCGGCGGTGTTTGCCGCCTGGATCAACGGCTCCCATTCCAATGTTGTCGGCCTGCCCTTGTTCGAGACCCATGCACTGCTCAAGAGCGCCGGTTTGGCCAAGTGATTGAAGAATTATTAATCTCGGCAACACCCTTCGGGATGCGCACAGCAAGCCTCTCCCAGGGTAAAATTGTTGCCTTCAACGGCGAATCCCACGCCCAGCCAAGATTGCTCGGCAATATCTATTTGGCCGCGCCCGGGCGGCAAGGCGGCGCGGCTCGCTTCGTTACCATTGGCGAAGATCAAAGCGCGTTTCTGCCCGAGGCCGGCGCCACCGGCGCGGCGGGCCGGGTGGTCCAGGTGGTGCGCGATTCGCTCGGCGGCAAGGCGCCCAGGGTCAGCGCAGCACCGGCCCTGGCGGGGCGGTATCTGGTTTATTTTCCTGATGGCGAGGGTGTCAGCGTGGCGCGCCGCATTGATGATGAAGCGGAGCGCGCACGCCTGCTTGCGCTCGGCCAGAAGGTGTTACAGCAAGGCGGCATGACGCTGCGCAGCGCCGCCGCCGGTGCGCCGGACGCATTGATCCAGGCCGAGGCCGCGCGTCTTGCCGCGCGCTGGTCGGATATCGCGGATAAAAGCCGCTCAATCGCTGCCCCCGCCCTGCTCCTGGCCGGGCCGAGCCTGGCCGAACGAATGATTCGCGACCTTTCGCCCGCCACTCTCAAACGCATCCTGGTCGATGACAAAGAGACCCACGGCAAACTCGCGGGCTATATCGAAGAGACTGCGCCTGAGCTGCTCGCCTGCCTGGAATTTGCCAATGATGCGCTGTTTGAGCGCCATGATGCGGCCGGCGCGCTGAGCGCCGCGCTGGCGCCCGAAGTCGCGCTTGCAGGTGGCGGGCGGCTGATGATTGAGCCGAGCGAGGCGCTCACCGTTATCGATGTCGATAGCGGCGCGCGTTCGGGCGGGCGCGAAAGCGCGCTCAGCGCGGCGTGCTTCGAGGCCGCCGCCGTGATCGCCAGTGAAATCCGCCGGCGCAACCTGGCGGGCCTGATCGTGATTGATTTTCCCCGCCTCGCCGACGCGCGCGCGTGCGCGGCACTCGTGCGCGAAATGCAGAGCCAAATGCGCACCGACCCGACGCCGCACAAGGTGGTCGATATCAGCGCCTCGGGCCTGATGGAGATCACCCGCCAGCGCGCCGAGATACCTATTCTTGAGCTCTTAACCGAATCTGCACCCGGTGACGGCTATACCGGTTATGGCGGACGGCAGGCGCGGCTCGATGCGCTTGCCTTCGATATGGCCGCTCAAGCGCGCCGCCAGTTCGGACCCGGCACACGCAACGCGAGCCTTCACATGGCGCCCGAATTGGCGGAATATTTGGCCCACTTCGATTCGCAGGCTGTCCGGGGTGGTACGGCTGCGCTCGAGGATTGGTTGGGCGTCAAGCTAACGGTGCACCGGGAGCCGGGCTACCGGCGGGATAAATGGTCGATCGAGGCGGCATGAGAGTAGAGGGCGAAAACGCAATGGCCAGAAGGCAGGACGCGTGGACTGGCTGACCATCATTAAACTGGCGGCCGGCTTCGTTTTGCTGTTCGCCGGCGGCGAAGTTCTGGTGCGTGGCTCGGTCTCCCTCGCCCGGCGTTTGGAAGTTTCACCATTTCTCATCGGCGCCACGGTGATCGCCTTCGGCACCTCGGCGCCGGAATTGGTGGTCAGCCTGAAAGCCGCCTTTGACGACGCCATGGGCATCGCGCTCGGTAACATCGTCGGCAGCAATATCGCCAATTTACTGATGATTTTGGGCATGGCGGCGCTGCTTGCGCCGGTGATCGTCAACCGCCGCGCGGTGTTGCGCGACAGCCTCGCCTTGGCGGCGGCCTCTCTGCTGCTCACGGTTTTTGTGACGCTCGGTGAAATAACACGCTGGCAAGGCGGCCTGATGTTCGTCCTGTTGGTGGTGCTGATCGTCTATTCCTACTGGTCGGAACGGCGCCGGGCGACGCCTTCGGGCGAACTCCATGCCAAGGAGGAAGCGGAACTTCAGGACGTACCGCACAGCATTTCCACCGCTATGATCTTCGTTGTCGCCGGGCTGGCGAGTGTCGCCTTTGGCGCCCATCTGTTGGTCGAGGCGGCGGTCGTGGTGGCGCGCGGCATCGGCATGTCGGAAGCGGTAATCGGCCTCACGGTGGTCGCCGTCGGCTCGTCCCTGCCCGAGCTTGCCACCACCATCGTCGCGGCCTACCGCAAGCATGCCGATGTGGCGCTCGGCAACGTAATCGGCTCGAGCCTGTTTAACATTCTCGGAATTCTCGGGCTGGTTTCGGTCATTCACCCGATCGCCGCACCGCGCGAAATCGCCGACTTCGATATCTGGATCATGCTCGGCGTTACTGCCCTGGTGCTCGCGCCGGTGTTCGCCGGCATGCGCATCACCCGCCCGGTCGGCGGCTTTTTCGTATTGCTCTATGGCGGCTTTATCGCGGTGCAATATCTCGGTTTCATCAAGCCCTGAGCACGCTGGACAGGCCCCGATATTTCTCCTATAACCCGCCCTTCAAAGCCCCCTGCCCAGGTAGCTCAGTTGGTAGAGCAGCGGACTGAAAATCCGCGTGTCGGTGGTTCGA
>JABIXB010000143.1 GCA_018666805.1 Rhodospirillaceae bacterium
GTGAAGCTGCCGGCTTCGGCCACGGCGTGAAATACTCTCAGCTTGTCCCAGTCCATGTAGAATCCTCGTACCAACGGGTCATGAGATTGACCCGTTGTATGTTCCCTCAATCGCGGGGCGGGGGCATCCGCCCCCTTGGCTACCTCGTATTAACTCGGGCGCACTCTTTATTTAAACCCTCAATCGCCGGGCGCGCGCATCCGCGCGCTTGGCTTGGCACGCTTGCCGGAATGCAATAAGCATTCCGGTATTATAACAAGTAGCGAAGGTCATGACTTGTCTTCCTATTCCGCCGCCGCGGCGGTTTGACTGCCGCTTTCGGCGATAAACTTCTCCGCTTCGAGCGCCGCCATGCAGCCGGTCCCGGCAGCGGTGACGGCCTGGCGGTAGGTTTTGTCCTGCACGTCGCCGGCGGCGAACACGCCGGGGATATTGGTTGCCGTGCTGTCGGGCCGGGTCGCGATATAGCCCTCGCTATCCATCTCGATCTGGCCTTTGAAAATCCCGGTGTTTGGCGTGTGGCCGATAGCGACGAAGACGCCATCGGTCGCAAGCAGGCGCTCGGCACCGGTTTTGACGTTTTTCAACTGCACGCCGGTGACGTTGGGTGGCGCCTCGCCGCCGCGGATTTCCACCAGCGTGTGATCCCAGAGAATTTCGACTTTGTCGTGCGCCAGGATGCGCTGCTGTAGGATTTTCTCGGCCCGCAGGCTGTCGCGCCGGTGCACCAGGGTCACCTTGCTGGCGTGATTGGTGAGATACAGCGCCTCCTCCACCGCGGTGTTGCCGCCGCCGATCACCACCACTTCCTTGCCGCGGAAGAAAAAGCCGTCGCAGGTGGCGCAGGCCGAGACGCCGAAACCCATGAATTTCTCCTCGCTCGGAAGGCCAAGCCAGCGCGCCTGCGCGCCGGTGCTGATAATCACACTGTCGGCGCTATAGAGATCGCCCGAATCGCCGACGCAGCTATAGGGCGCGGCGGAAAAATCAACGCTCACGATCAGATCATGGATCAGGCGGGCGCCGACATGTTCGGCCTGGGCTTTCATCTGCTCCATCAGCCACGGCCCCTGCACCACATCGGCGAAACCGGGATAATTCTCGACATCGGTGGTGATCGTTAGCTGCCCGCCGGGCTCGAGCCCCTGGACGACGATCGGCTCCAGACTGGCGCGCGCGGCATAGATCGCCGCCGTATAACCGGCCGGCCCCGAGCCGATGATAAGTACCTTACTGTGATGCGTTTCGGACATGTATTCCTCTGCTTCGTACGGCTTAATTGTTGCGCCACATTACACGCTTCAGCCGCTTTGGTGTGGCGTTTTGCGCGGCCCAAGGCGGCGCGTTATTTCGGCTGCCGCGAGCGCGCTGTCCTGCAGCGGCGTATAGTCGGCAGGCTCCAGCGCGCCGCTAAACGGCCGCACCGCTCCTTCGGCCTGCAAGGCGGCGAAAAATTTTTCGAATTGCGCCGGCTGGCGGCCCTCGACGGGGAGGATATGGACCGGTTTGCCGGTGGCGCAGGCGTCGGAAACCATGCTCACCGAATCGGCGGTGACGACAATCGTCTCGGCCAGCGCGAGGAAGCCGAGATAGGGATTCTCGCCGGCGCCGCGCCAGATAAATGCCGGCGCGCCCGCCAGTGCTGTTTCAAGCGCGGCGAAGCTCGCGGGCGGTGTGCGCCTGGAGGCGGTGATCAGCAAGCCACAACCGCTCCCGGCCGCGAGCTTGGCGAGTGCTTCGCCGATGCTGCGCGCGCCTTCCGGGGTCAGACGGTGGCGGCGCGAGGTGCCGCCGATCAGGCAGGCGACAAGCGGGCGCGGCAGGCCCGCGAACTCGGGCGCGAACTCGGCCGCCGCGGCGCTCAGGCTGGCTTGGTTGACGCGGCTGAGCGCGCCCCGGGTGGGGAATATATTGTCGCCTGAGAGAGCGTCATGGCGCGGCGCGACGATAAGGTCGAAACCGGCCCGGCCCCAACGCGGATTCTGCACGAATATGACGAAGCTGCCGCCCCGGCTGGCGCGCCGGATGGCGAGCGCGAGGGCGACGCATTTGCGCCCGCTGGCGATTACCAGGTCGGGCCAGGGCGGCGCCACATTATCCGGGCCGCGCGCCAGCAAGCCAGGCGGCAGGGCCGTCGCGGCGCTTTTCAGCCAACGCCACGGCGCCGCTGTGATGGCGCGTTTGATCTCGGGCGTAACGCCGAGTGCCGCTGCCAGGGCAAGGCACTGGTTTTCCGTGCCGGCCATGCCTTCGCTCAACACCCAGCACGACAGGCCGCGTTCGTCCGCCGCTCTAGTCATCGCAGGCGGCTCCGCGAAGAGCGCCACAGAATTGGCAGGCCGAGCCCGGCGACAACCAGGGTGAGGGCGCTATATTCCGGCCACGCCAGTTTTTCGCCGAGCACCAACGCGCCGCTGAAGACGCCGACGATGGGTGTCGCCAGCGTGCCGACGGTGGCAATGCCGACGGGAAATATTCGCACCACCTCATAATAGGCGTAGTAGCAGAAAACGAAGGCAATGAGGATATTGTAAATAACGCTCAAGAGCGGCCACAGGGTGGGAAAGGACACGGTCTCATAATCGACAAAGGCGCCGGCGGCGATATAGATCGGCAGGCCGCCGATAACATATTGCCAGCCCACCAGGACGGTGGTCGGAACGCCCCAATCGACACGCTTTTGCGCGATCGTGCCGCACGCCCAGGAGATCGCGCCGGCCAGCATGAAAAGCGCGCCAAGTGGCGCCTGATCGAGTTTTTCGATATCGCTCGCGATCAGAATGACGAGTCCGGCGGTACCAAGTGTCAGCGCGACCAGGCGGCGCCAGGTGACGCTCTCGCCGAGCACCAAAAAACTGAGTGGGGCGGCCCAGAGCGGCATGGTGTAGCCGATAATGGCGGCGCGGCCCGAACTGGTAAAATCAACGCCATAGCCGGTCAGGAGCTGCCAGCCGGTGATATTAAACAGCGCGCACAGGCCAAGCATCGGCCAGTGGCGGCGCGGCACGGTGAGTGAATGGCCGAGCGCCCGGCTCAACACAAGAATCACCACGGCACCGCCGGCCAAACAGACGGCGCGGAAGGTGAGAACCGGCAAATCCTCCAGCGCGATTTTGATGACCGGCCAATTGATGCCCCAAAAGAACGTCAACAGGACCAGCAGAACAAAACCATAGCGCGGCAATGGCACGGATTCCCGGCCTGGCGGGGCGGCGCTCAATATCCGCTCTCCCGTGCCAGCCAACAGGTCCAATCCGGGTGGGTCTTATAATTCTGGAAAGTGTGAATTATTCCAACTTTCTATAAAATTTGCGGCGGATTTCAATCCGTTGTTAATAGCCTTGAGCGATAATAATCCCCGGTCAGCAAGGCTTGCATCCGATTTGATCAAAAAAAACATTAAAATTTCAAGAAGTTGGGGTGCAACGTTCTAATCGCAGCCGAAAAACGACTTGAAGTTCGAAATAGGCTGAACGAAACAAATTGAGAATATATTTAACGAAAGGCAAAGACGGGAATGAGCAGTGCGGCGGTGCAACAGGTCGAAAACCCGGAATCCACCACAGATTTGGATATGGACTCGCTCCATATCTTGCCGCTCTCGATTTTGCCGCTTTCCACCACCGGGCTGAAGCACGCCCGCTTGATCAAGAATCTGCATTTTCAATCCGTTATCGAAATCTACAAGGACGAAAAATCCGGCAGCGGGCAAATCGCGCCGGATGCATTGAAAACGCATTTCCGTTGGGAAAGCGCCGAGGATTTCGAGGACCAACGCCTTATTGAGCATTTAGCCAGGCTCAACAGTTATGACGTCTATTCGCTGCGCATTGAACTACGCCGTGCCGGAATCGAGCTCGAAGAAGTCGATGCGCTGAAACTGTCCGAGGCCAAACAGGCGGAATTGACCGAATATATGCGCGTCTTCACCTCGCCGTTGCTGGCCCAGGTTTACGGCGATTCGGATGCCAATATCGAAAATTTCGATCAGCTCATCGGCATGTTTTCCAATCCCGACAAGGATTCGGCGATTCGCAATCTGCGCACGTTGGCGAAGAAGCTCGAAATCGACATCATGGCTGTGCCGGAGTTTCTTGAGGAATATGCTGATATCTTCCTGTCGCTCGCCTATTACAAAAATTGCCTCGACGATCTGATTCCCAAGATTGGCCGCTTCATCGAAGTCATGGATGATTTGGAAGGCAATTTTCACATGCGCCGCGACCCCATCCTGATGAATGTCTGCGGGTTCCTGCGCGAGCGCTTGAACGACGTCACGGCGTCCCTGACCGGGCGCTTCGAAAGCTTCGACCGCCATTCAAAGGATATGTGGAACAATCTGAACGGCGAATCGTTCCGCCGCGTGCGCAAGATGATCGAGAGCCACCACACCACCGTCGGCGGTGTGTTGTGCGGCCTGTCGCTCAAAATGGATGCCTGGGAACGGGAAGTCGGGTGGAAAAACGATTCGCCGATAAAACGCTCCGAATTCATCGCCACCCAGATGCGCAGCGGCATCAACAGGATCCAGGAAATCGAGGATTCGGCGCCGGCGGTCAGCGATATTTAAAAAAGCGTCCTTAATTTTTCTTAACCAGAGAGATTAACAACGTTTTAAGGGGCGGCGTGCATACTCAACTCATGACAGAATTCAACGGGTCATCCCGCTCCTCAGTCCGGGCTGCATTGGTCGCCTTTGGCTGGCTCAACCTCATCCTTGGAATTATCGGCACCATGGTGCCCGTGATGCCGTCGATGGTCTTTCTTCTGCTCTCGCTCTGGAGTTTTTCCAAGGGCTCGGAGCGCTTTCACACCTGGCTTTATCAGCACAAGTTTTTCGGCCCGCCGCTGCGCCGTTGGAGCGAGCATCGGGTTATCCCGGTCAAGGCCAAGATCGGCTCGATCGCTGGAATTCTGTTCAGCGTCGCGGTGCTTGTCGCGTTGACGCCCGAGGGCTCGACCATCCTCTACGTCTATAGCGCCATCAATGCGGTGGCGATCCTCTTTATTGCCACGCGCCGCAGTCACGTGCCCGAGGCGGCGGAGCTTGAGGGTAGCGCCCTGGAAGACGCTCAGGCGGCCTAATACAGATATCTTCCTCGCGAACGGGAGAGAGCTCGCCGAGGCGGGCTCTTTCTCTGTTTGACAGGGCAAAGTTTGGCTCTGTTTGGCGGGGCGGTGTTTGGGGCGCCGCCGGGGTCATGCTATGTCTGAAGATATGATGATCCGAATACGGACAGCCGAGCCCAGCGATGCCGGGCCGATTGCCGAGATGCATGTTGCCACCTGGCGCATAGCCTATGCCGGCATTCTGCCCGACGATGTTCTGCTCGGCCTCACGCCCGGCGCCGAGCAGCGCAATTGGGCGCGCATCATAGCCACCATCGATCATGAATTCACGGTGCATGTCGCCGAGGCGGCGAACGGCGAATTATTGGCCTATGGCAGCGCCGGGCCGGTGCGGCCAAACGGGCTCCCGCTCAGCGGCGAAGTCTATACGCTCTATGTCTCACCCGACCATCAGGGCCAAGGCCTTGGCCGCGAGCTGCTGTTTTCCATGTTTGCACGATTGCAGGCGCAAGGTTTCGGTTCGGCCATGCTGTGGGTGCTGGCGGCCAATCCGGCGCGCTTTTTCTACCATGCCATGGGCGGTGCCGTTGCGGCGGAGCGCCGCGAATCACATTTTGGCGTGGCGCTCGATGAAGTCGCGTATGCTTGGCCCGATCTGGCGAAAGTTTGCCGCCAATTCGACATGACATATCAGGGCCGGGCAGGCGGTTATCAATAAAGCGGTTGGGGAGAACAATGCGATGGCGGGCGGTAATAGGGCGACGCTAGGCGGCGCGGCAAATTCGGATATGGCCGAATATTGGAATGACCGCGCCGGGCCGAATTGGGTGCGCTACCAGCGCCAATTGGACGGTCAGATTCATGTTCTGGGTGAAATGGCGATGGACCGTGCCGTCCTTCAGCCGGGCCAGAATGTGCTCGATATCGGCTGTGGCTGCGGCGATAGCGCGCTCGGACTGGCGCGCCGCGTTGGAAAAAACGGCTCTGTGCTGGGCGTCGATATTTCAGCGCCCATGCTTGACCATGCACGCCAGCGCGCCGCCCTGGAGGCGGAACTGAACCTCCGCTTCGAGCAGGCTGACGCCCAGACGCATAAATTTCCACCGGCCGCTTTCGAGCATGCCTTTTCGCGCTTCGGCGTGATGTTTTTCGACGATCCGGTGGCTGCTTTCAGCAATATTCGTGGCGCCCTAAAAGAGAACGGGCGATTGAGTTTTGTCTGCTGGCGCGCGCTCGATGAAAACCCTTGGATGTCGGTCGCGCTCGGCGTGGCTTACATATTCGTCGCCCCGCCCGAGGCCATTCCGCCGAACTCTCCCGGCCCGTTCATGTTGGCCGCGCCGGATCGGGTGCGGGAAATTCTAAGCGCCGCAGGCTATGCGGATATTTCGGTCGCGCCGCTAAATGAAGAAATATATTTGAGCGGCCCGGGAACCGTGGCGGAAGCCGCCCAGCACACCTGCCGCATGGGCCCGGTCGCCCGCGTCCTGGCGGATTCGGACGACGACACCAAGCGCCAGGTCGAGGCAGCGCTCAACACCACGCTCGCGCCTTATCATGACGGCACCGGCGTGCGCATGGCCTCATCCTGCTCGATCGTCACCGCCGGCGTGGGCTCGTATTAGTGGCCCTCAGGCGCCGGGCGCGCGCATCCGCGCGCTTGGCTACCTCGTATTAACTCGGGCGCACTCCTTATTTAACCCTCAATCGCCGGGCGCGCACATCCGCGCGCTTGGCTTGGCACGCTTGCCGGAATGCATGATGCATTCCGGGGAAGTGCCTTTTGTGATTACGGTGACAGCATACTTAATTATGTGATGCGGCCGCGTTGGTATTATCGGAGGCCATGCCCATATAGGGGTGTAGCTCAAAAATCGGTGGCGCCATGTTCCGACTGTCTTCCATAGCCGCAATTATTTCACCGCGCGCGGAGAACAGCCTTGCGGCGCGCGCGCGCGGCGCCGACAGGTTGTTGGGTTTGGCGCTGGTTGCCGCCGCCGGTCTGCTGGTCGGCGGCTGGCTTATTCCCATTATGACGGTGCGCCGGCTGTTTTTTTTCGAAGACAGGATATCGGTGCTTCAGGCGTTGGAGGCCCTGCTGGAACGTGGCCAGTATGTGTTGTTCGTCATCATGCTGGTCTTTTCCATGCTCTTTCCGTTGGCGAAAATTATCGTCTCCTACCTTCTGTGGCTGAGCCCGGATGCTGACAGCGATAAGTTTGAACGCCGTCTCGGGCGGGCCGAAATGCTCGGGCGCTGGTCGATGCTCGACGTGTTTCTCATGGCCATTGCGATCGCCGCGGTAAATTTCAGCCTAATCGCCGATGTCCATCTTCATCCCGGACTTTACGCGCTCTCGGGTGGTGTGGTGCTGTCGATGCTCGCCAGCATGCGCATGTCTGCCTTGGCGGCAAAAGTTCGCCGCTAGAGCAGAACATGATCCGATCTACGCCTGAGGCCGATCAGGCCGGCGCCTGATAGGGATGGGTCTTGCGCCAATGGGACGCGATATCGGCGCCGCTACAGAACCACACATCGCCCTTGTCCTGCATATACTCCAACAGCTTGATCAAGCCGACGGCGCGCGCCGGGCGGCCGATCAGGCGGTCATGCAGGCCGATCGAAAGAAGACCGGGCCTGTCGGCGCCTTCTTCGTGCAGGAGGTCAAAGGCATCGCGCATATATTGGAAAAAATCATCCGACTGGGCGAAGCCGTTTGACTGATCGCAGCGATTGTCGTTGGTCTCGTAGGAGTAGGGGATGACGAGATGCGGCATGCCGCCAACCGTGACCCAATAGGGCAGCTCATCGTTGAGCGCGTCACGGTCATAATGAAATCCGCCATGTTCGACTAAGAGGCGGCGCGTATTGGGGCCGGGCCGCCCGGTCATCCAACCGACCGGCTTGATCCCGGTGAGGCGCTGGATACGTTCCGCCGCCTGGTGGATGTGGACGCGCTCATCATGCTCGTCGACATGATGGTAATCGATCCAGCGCAGGCCGTGGCTGACGATCTCGTGGCCGCCCTCGACAAAGGCGCGCGTCGCTTCCGGATTGCGTTCGAGCGCCGTGGTCACGCCGAGCACGCTCATCTTCACACCGAAATCCTCGAATATGCGTAAGACCCGCCAGACGCCAACCCTGGAGCCGTACTCAAACGCCGATTCGGCGAGCGGATTGCGCTTGCCCGGCACCGGCGGAAAGCCGATATCATTGAGCATGCCCTCCGAGGCATCGTCGCCGTCGAGGATATTGGCCTCGCCGCCGCATTCGTAATTGAGGTTGAAATTGACAGCAACCCGCGCCGCGCCGGGCCACGCCGGATCGGGCGGGTTGGCGCCGTAGCCGATATAATCCCGTGGCCAGTCATTATCTGATTGCGCAGCCATCGCCGCCTCCGTTTATTGCCCACCCGAATACACAGGCACTCGGGACATTGACGGCGAGGGGAGCGGAAAATGCAAGTCGGATCGGCGCCTAGAGCAGAACATGGTTTGTCGGAATCGCCTTGGCGATCCGACAAGTCATATGAATCTGCTCTAACTTTTTGATATCGATCGGATTCACACGATTAAAGGGAACCAGAAAGTGGTTCCATTTAATCGTCTTCCGATCTAGTGCGCCTCGGCCCAATTGTCCGCCGTGCCGGTATCGACGATAAGCGGCACATCGAGATGGGCGGCGCTCTCCATTACCCGGCGCACTAAAGCCGCGGTCGCCTCGGCTTCGTCGCGCGGCACTTCGAAGATCAGCTCATCATGCACCTGGAGCAGCATGCGCGCTTTCAGGCCGTCCGCCGCCAAGGCATCTTCCATGATGATCATGGCGCGCTTGATGATATCGGCGGCGGTGCCCTGGATCGGCGCGTTGATCGCGGCGCGTTCGGAAAAGCCGCGATGGGCCGGATTTTTCTCGTTGATGCCGGGCAGGTGGATACGCCGGCCGTAAAGCGTGGCGACAAAACCGCGCTCATGCGCCTCCTTCTTGGTGCGCTCCATATAATCCTTGATGCCGGGATAGCGCGCGAAATAGGCCTCGATATAGGCCTTGGCTTCGCCTTGCGCCACGCCGAGCTGGCGTGCCAGGCCGAACGGGCTGATGCCGTAGATGATGCCGAAATTGATCGCCTTGGCCGAGCGCCTGACCATCGGGTCCATATCTTCAATCGGCGTATCGAAAACCTGGCTCGCTGTTAGCGCGTGAATATCGACGCCGTTATGAAACGCCTCTTTCAGCGTATCGACGCCGGCGATATGGGCGAGGATGCGGAGCTCGATCTGCGAGTAATCGGCCGAGAGCAGAATATGGTCCTTCTCGGCGATGAAGGCGCGGCGGATATTGCGCCCCTCTTCGGTGCGCACCGGGATATTTTGCAAATTGGGATCGTTCGACGACAGCCGCCCGGTGCTCGCCCCGGTCATTGAGTAAGATGTGTGCACGCGCCCGGTCTTGGGGTTGATATGGCCGAGAAGCGCGTCCGTGTAGGTGCTCTTGAGCTTGCTCAATTGGCGCCAATCGAGCACCCGGGCGGGCAGGTCGTGGCCTTGCGCGGCAAGGCCCTCAAGTACATCGGCGCCGGTGGCGTAGGCGCCGGATTTACCTTTCTTGCCGCCCTCAATAGCCATTTCATCGAACAGGATTTCGCCGAGCTGCTTGGGCGAGCCGATGGTGAAGGGGCGCCCGGCGAGGGCGTGAATCTCGGTTTCGAAAACGGCGATGCGGGCGGCGAAATCCTCCGACAGGCGCGCAAGGGCCGCGCGCTCAACCTTGATGCCGGCCATTTCCATGCGCGCCAGCACCGGCGCCAATGGCCGCTCCAGGCGCTCATAAAGCGTCACCATATGCTCGGCCACCAGGCGCGGTTTCAGCAATTGGTGCAGGCGCAGCGTGATATCGGCATCCTCGGCGGCGTAATCGCAGGCCTCGGCCAGTGGCACCTGATCGAAGGTGATCTGATTCTTGCCGGTGCCGGCAACCTGCTTGAACGGAATCGGCTTGTGATCGAAATGCAGCGTCGAGAGCTCGTCCATGCCGTGGCCATGCAGGCCGCCGTCGAGCACATAGGAGAGCAGCATCGAATCGTCGATCGGTGCGATTTCGATGCCGTGCTGCGCCATGATGCGCATGTCATATTTGATGTTCTGGCCGATCTTGAGAATGGCCGGGTCCTCAAGCAGCGGCTTGAGCAATGTCAGCGCTTCGGCCATCGGGATTTGCTCAAATGTCTCGGCCCCGGCCAAAAGGTCGGTGGCGCGGTGGGCGAGCGGCACATAGCACGCCTCGCCGGGTTTGACGGAAAGCGAAAAGCCGACCAGCTCGGCGCGCCCGGCATCGAGCGAGGTGGTTTCGGTATCGAACGCCACCGTGCCGGCTTCGCGGGCAAGCTGAATCCATGTTTCGAGCGCCTCGGCGCTTTGCACCAGGCTGTATTCGCTCTCTTCGGGTGGCGCCGGCGCTGGCACCCCCGCCGCCGCACCCTCTTCAATGCCGAGCTGGCTGCCGATGCGGGTGATGGCGGAATTGAAGCCCTGTTCCTTCAGGAACGCCATCAGGGTTTCGGGCTCGATTTCGCGCATTGCCAAATTCTCGAGCGGCTCGAGGTCCGGCACGTCCTGGCGCAGCGTCACCAGATCGCGCGAGACGCGCGCCAGATCGGCATGATCGATCAGGTTCTGCCGCCGTTTCGGCTGTTTGATTTCTTCCGCCCGCGCCAAGAGCGCATCGAGATCGCCATATTCATTGATCAATTGCGCCGCCGTTTTAACGCCGATGCCGGGCACGCCGGGCACATTGTCGCTAGAATCGCCGGCCAGGGCCTGGACATCAATGACCCGCTCGGGGCCAACGCCGAATTTCTCCTGCACGCCCTCGGCATCGATCTCGCGGTTCTTGAAATGATCGAGCATCACCACCTGATGGTCCTCGACCAACTGCATCAGGTCTTTATCAGAGGAGACGATGGTGACGTGCATGCCGGCCTCGCGCGCGAGACGGGTATAGGTGGCGATCAGATCATCGGCCTCATAGCCGCGCATTTCGAGCGACGGCACATTGAAGGCTTGCGTCGCCTCGCGCACCAGGTCGAATTGCGGGATCAGCTCGTCCGGCGGCGGCGGGCGGTGGGCTTTATATTCTGGGTAGATATCGCTGCGGAAAGTCTTGCGCGCGGTATCGAAAATAACGGCGAAATATTCCGCCTCGCTGTCGCGCAAAATTTTCCACAGCATATTGGTAAAGCCGAGCACGGCGTTGACCGGCGTGCCGTCGGGCCGCGTCATCGGCGGCAAGCCGTGAAAGGCGCGAAAGATAAAGCCGGAGCCGTCAATCAGGACAAGATGGCCGGCATGATTTGATTCGTTCGCGCTCATTAACCCCCCTTGCCCGAGCCGGGCCGATCTCTCACTATTGCACGCCCAGCTGGACTGAATCCAACATATGCTTTCCGCAACCGACCCCGGCCTGTCACCGCTCAATCTGGCCATCCGTCTTTCGCTGTTTTATGCCGGCTATTTTCTCGTCGCCGGCGTGCTGTTCCCGTTCCTGCCGCTGCTGTTGGAAGCGCGCGGCATGAGCCCGCTGCAGATCAGCTTGTTGATGGCGCTGGCGCTGTGGCTGCGCGCCGCTGCCGGGCCGCTCGTCACGCGCCACGCCGACCGCACGGGCGATTCACGAAAACCTCTGCTCGCCTGTGCCGTGGCGTCATTGCTGGTGATGCTGGCGTTTTACTGGGCGGCCGGATTCTGGGTTCTGCTGCTCGTCAATATCGCCTTCTTCTTCGCCTATTCGAGCATCGGGCCACTGGCCGAGACGATCTCGCTCAGAACCGTCTCGGCCGAATCGGGCTATGGCCGGGTGCGCCTCTGGGGCTCGGTCTCGTTCGTCGTCGCGGCGATTGCCGGCGGCTTTGCCTTGGACGCGCGCGGCGGCCTGCCGGGCTCGACCATCGTCACCCTGTTGTTGATTCCCCTGGCGATCCTGCTGCTGTTCTCCTTCACCCTGCCGAAAGCTCAGGCTAAAAGCGATGAGCGCGCGATAGCGCCGCTCAAGACCCTGCTCAGCAACAAGCCGTTTGTCCTGTTTCTCGTCGCGACCGCGATGATCCACGCGGCGCATGGCGTCTATTACGGCTTTTCCACCATTCACTGGACCTCGGTCGGCTATTCGAACAGCACCGTCGGCCTGCTTTGGGGCGAGGGCGTGCTGGCCGAGATTCTGCTGTTTGCCTTCGGCGCGCCGCTGGTGCGGCGCATGGGGCCGATCGGCTTGATCAGCGCGGCGGCGGCGCTCGGCGCGCTCAGATGGGCGGTGCTCGGGCTCACAACCGAGCTTTGGATTGTTGCATTGGTGCAACTGCTGCACGCGGCGAGCTTCGGCGCCATGCATCTTGGCGCCATGCTATTTATCACCCGCGCCGTCCCCAACGCCTACGCCAATTCGGCCCAAGGCCTCCTTGGCGGTCTCACCTATGGCGCCGGTCTCGGCGGCGGTTTGCTCCTGGCGGGCTGGCTCTATGGGCTTTATGGCGCTGACGCCTACTGGTCCAACGCGGCGCTCTCGGCCCTGGCACTACCGGTCGTATTGTGGCTTGCCCTTGCTTGGCGCGGCAAAATGATGACAGCGCGAGAAACCTAAATCCGGAATGCTCTCGGCATTCTGGTAAGCGTGCCAAGCCAAGCGCGCGGATGCGCGCGCCCGGCGATTGAGGGTTAAATAAGGAGTGCGCCCGAGTTAATACGAGGTAGCCAAGGGAGCGGACGCGACCGCCCGGCGCTTGAGGGAACAAATAAAGAGCGAGTTATTTCTTCTTCAACACGAATTTGCGGTCGCAATAGGGGCATTCGACCTCGCTGGCCTCGCCCATATTGAGATAGACGCGGGGGTGGCCAAGGGTGCCGCCGCCGTCGCAGCTGACTTCGGTGCTGTCGCTTTCAACAATTTCCGGCGCTTCAATATTTGTAGCCATTTTCGTGCCTTTCGGGCGCGGTTTGATTGACCATATGCGGCGGCGAATGATACCCATTCAGGCGCGCCGATCAACTCCATGCGCCGCATCTGAAATGCGGCGCCCAACACAGAGCGCGCATCTGTCACAAGGCAAAAGAGGCTATGAGCCAACCCGAAAACGCAATTGAGGCCGACGGCTTGCGCAAGGTTTACCGTCGCGCCGGCGGTCAGGTGGTGGCACTCGATCATTTTGATTTGACCATCCCGCGCGGCTCGTTTTTCGGCCTGCTCGGCCCGAATGGCGCCGGCAAATCCACTTTCATCAATATTCTCGCCGGTCTGGTCAACAAGACATCGGGCAATGCCGCCATCTGGGGCTACGATATTGTGCGCGAGCCGCGCGGTGCGCGGCTCTCGATTGGCGTGGTGCCGCAGGAACTTGTGCTCGACCCCTATTTCACCGCGCGCGAGGCGCTGGAGGCCCAGGCCGGCTATTTCGGCCTGCGCAAGCATGAGCGCCGTACCGCCGAAATCCTCGAAACGGTCGGCCTCACCGCTGAAGCAAATACCTACCCGCGTGCCCTTTCGGGCGGCATGCGGCGGCGTTTGATGGTGGCCAAGGCGCTGGTCCACTCGCCGCCCGTCGTGATTCTCGATGAGCCGACGGCGGGCGTCGATGTCGAGCTGCGTCAGCAGCTATGGTCGCATTTGCGCGAGCTCAATGCGCGCGGCACGACGGTGGTGTTGACCACCCATTATCTCGAAGAGGCAGAGGCGCTGTGCGATACCATCGCGATTATCGACAAGGGCAAGCTGATCGCCTGCGAGCCAACCACCAGTTTGATCGAGCGCCTCGATATCAAGGGCCTGGTCATCACCAGCGCCGAGGACATGACGCAAATTCCCGCCGGCCTCGAAGGGATCGAGGCGGAATTGCGCGGCCCGCGCCATCTCGCGCTGCGCTACCACCGCAGCGAAACGGAAATCGGCCAACTGCTCGATATGGTGCGCCGCGCCGGGGTGACAATTCGCGACCTCAGCACGGATGAGCCCGACCTCGAGGATATCTTCCTGCACCTGACCGGCACGGGCGACGCCGAGACGCCAGAAACCGGGCAGCAAAACAGCCCGCGGAGCGAGGGCATCCCCGGCCGCCGCGGCCCGCCCGGCGAAGACCCCTCGCGGCCGGGCGGCCCCTAGTTATGCCCGCCGCCATCCCGTTTCGCCGCGCGCTTGAATTCGACTATGGCGTTTGCGATAGCCTGTCGCCGCTGATCCGGCGCGTCATTGCCAATAATCCCGGGCCATTCACCTTTCATGGCACCGGCAGCTATATTGTCGGGCGCGGCGAGGTGGCGGTGATCGATGCCGGGCCGGATTTGAGCGGCCATGTCGATGCGCTGCTCGCTGCCATCGAAGGTGAGACGGTGAGCCATCTGCTGGTCACCCACACCCACCGCGACCATTCGCCGGCGACGCGCCACCTGAAAGAAGTAACCGGCGCCAAATCATACGGTTTCGGGCCGCATGGCGGCGGCGCGGCGGGCGATGATGTGGAAGAAGGCGCCGACACCGA
>JABIXB010000144.1 GCA_018666805.1 Rhodospirillaceae bacterium
GCTGTCTTTGGCCATGCGCCCACTGTCATTCTCTGTGATCCAGCGGCTAACCCATTGAGGTAATTGGCGCGCCCGGCAGGATTCGAACCTGCGACCCCCAGATTAGGAATCTGGTGCTCTATCCTACTGAGCTACGGGCGCCCTGAAGTGACAGGTGATCCGCCTGATAGCATGAAATGGAGCTCAAGGGGAGGCGCGCCTAGTCGGCCACGACTTGTCGTCTGTCGTCACGTTTCCTTCGGCGCGACTCGGTTAAACACCGAGCGGTTTTTGGCCGGGCGGTTGTCGGTGTATTCGCGCGGGATGTAGACCTTGCAGTTGGCGTTGATCTCGCGCGCCTTCCGCGCCTGGAAAACCGTGACCTGGCGCGATTTGGCGTGGAAGGTCATGGCGACCATGCACGGGCCTTCGAGGCAATCCTTATAGGCCGGTGAAGTTTCGCCGGCGACCCAGGCCTCGGCGATTTCCTCCGAGCAGCGCGCCCAGCCGATATAGCCGACAATTTTGCCGTCCTGGAAGGTGAAGAAATAATGGCCGCGCCTGATCTGCCCGCCGAGGCTGGCGGCGAAGCGGCCGAACTTATAGGAGGCGAAGGGCTCGACATCCCTGAGCAGCGCCACCGCATGGCCAAGCGCCTCGCGCGGGTTGCGGAAGCGCCGCACCGAGAGCTCGCCGGCTTTGGCCTTCGCGCTTTTTGCCGGCTCGTTCATCTCATCTCATCTCATTTCGGTGGGTTTCTGAACGGCACGGAATAGGTCAGCACCAAAAGCTCGGTGCCGGGATTGTCGTCATAGATGCCGGCGTTCGAGATGTGGTGGAAGGCAATGGCGAGGCGCGACCAATCGTCGAAGCGCCACGCAATCTCGCCGCCGGTGCGGAACTGGAACTCGCCGCCGAGATCCTTGCCCTGGCCTTTGTGATAACCGACGAAGGCGGCATTGGGCTGGATCACCACGCGGCGGCCGAGAAAGATATCCATGCCGAGCCCGGCATAGCCGTAGATCGCCTCGTCGGTGGTGCCGGCCAGGCCGATGAAGGGCAGGATTTTCCAGAAGCGCATGTCGGAGCGGTACTCGACGCGGAATTCCGCCGCCGTCTGGTCGTCATTGACGTCATAGCCGCCGGCGCTGAAGGTAAAGAAATCGGGCTCTCCGGCGCGCGCCGGTGCGCTGCCCCAAAGCGACGCGCCAATGCCCAATCCGAGCGCAATGGCCAGTCCGGCCCGTATCAATGTCTGCACGGCTCTCAACTCCCTTAAATCCAGCATGCCGTTCCGGCTTTTATGCCAGTGTAAGGGCTGGCGCCTGCCGGGCCAATAATTTCCGTTGTCCGGTTTCGCCATGACCGAAGCTGCTATAGTCGCGCGCTATGGCGCGCTCATTCCTTCTCTTCTTTGTCCTGCTGTTATTGCCGCCGGCGCTGCTCCGGGCCGCCGCGCTCGAGCCCGATTTCAGCCAACTGGCGGCAGGCGAAAGCGGGCTGGCGGTGGAGGTGGTCGATGGCGATACGTTGCTCCTGCAAAGCGGTACGGAGATTCGCCTGGTCGGCATTCAGGCGCCGAAGCTGCCCTTGGGCCGGCGCGGCTTCGCGGCCTGGCCGCTCGCCGAAGAGGCCAAGCAGGCGCTCGAAGCGATGGCGCTCGGGCATGAACTTACGCTTTATTATGGCGGCAGGAAGAAGGATCGCTATGGCCGCATGCTGGCCCATCTGGTGCGCGCTGACGGGCTTTGGATTCAAGGCGCGTTGCTCGAAGGCGGCATGGCCAGGGTCTATAGCTTCCGCGACAATCGCAGCCTGATTGGTGACATGCTGGCGCGCGAACGGTCGGCGCGCCTGGCCACGCGCGGCATCTGGGCGCATCCCTATTATGCCGTGCGCACGCCCGAAGAGGCGGCGTATCATGTCGGCAGTTTTCAACTCGTCGAGGGGCGGGTGGTCGATTCGGCGATTGTCAAACGGCGCGGCTATATTAATTTTGGCGAAGACTGGAAGAGCGATTTCACCATCGCCATCCAGCCCAAGGACCGCAAGCAGTTCGGCGCGGGCGGCGCGGATATACTTGCCTACAAAGGCCGTATCGTGCGCGTACGCGGCTGGATAAAATCCTATAATGGAGCGATGATCGAGGCCACCCATCCGGAACAGATCGAGGTGTTCGAGTGAACAGGCGCTTTCTACTTTCTCTCACAATGCTGGCCGGGCTCGCGCTCGGCGGCGCGACGCTCTCGGGCTGCACGACAAACCCGGCGACCGGCGAGCAGAGCTTCACCGCCTTCATGTCGCCTTCCGAGGAGCGCGCCGTCGGCGCCAAGGAGCATCCCAAACTGGTCAAGGCGTTCGGCGGCAAATATCGCGACGCCTCGCTGACGAATTATCTGGACGGCCTCGGCGCGCTCTTGCAAAGCACTTCCGAGCAACGAACGCCGCCCTTTACCTTCACCCTCCTCGACAGTCCGGTGATCAACGCCTTCGCCGTGCCGGGCGGCTATGTCTACATCACCCGCGGGCTGATGGCGCTGGCCAATGACGAGGCCGAGCTTGCCGGCGTGGTCGCGCATGAGATCGGCCATGTCACGGCGCGCCACACGGCCGAGCGCGTCAGCCGCGGCATGCTCGCCAATCTCGGTGCGGCGCTGCTCGGCGCGGTGATCGGCCAGCCGATGGTGAGCGATGCCGCGCAACTCGCCGCCGGCGCCTATATCCAGGGCTATTCGCGTGATCAGGAATTCGAGGCCGATCAGCTCGGCGTGCGCTATCTCACCCGCGCTGGCTTCGACCCGCAGGCGATGGCGAGCTTCCTCGGCGATATGGGGGCGGAGCATCAGCTCGCCTTGAAGATCGCCGGCAAGGAAGGCCGCGATGCCGCTGGCGGCCTATTCTCAAGCCATCCGCGCACGGCGGACAGGGTCGAGAAGGCGGCGGCGCGGGCGCGCGCCGGAGCCGGCACCAGCCTGGCGCGCGACCGCGATATCTATCTCAATCAGATCGACGGCATGGTCTATGGCGATTCTCCGGAGCAGGGCTTTATCCGCGGGCGCGAATTCGATCATGCCGGGCTTAAATTCCGCTTCACCGCGCCGCCCGGATTTCGTCTGCAAAATAGCGAAGCGGCCGTGTTCGGCGAGCATTCCGGCGGCGCGCTGCTGCGCTTCGATGGCGGCCAGCCGAAAGATGCGTCGCAGAGCATGGAGTCCTACCTCACGCGCGAATGGGCGGCGAGTTTGAGATTTTCCGGCGTCGAGAGCATCACCATCAACGGCATGGAGGCGGCGACCGGCAGCGGCACGATTTCCGGCGATCAAGGACAGCGCGATGTGCGCCTCGTCGCCATTCGCTTCGCCGCCGACCAGGTTTTCCGTTTCCTGTTCATCACGCCGCCCGATCAAACGGCGCGCTTCAGTGAGGATTTCCGCCGCACCACTTTCAGCTTCAGCCGCCTGAGCGACGCCGAGGCGGGTGCGCTGAAACCGCGCCGCGTGCGCATCGTCAGCGTCGAGAGCGGTGATACGCCGGAGACAATGGCCGGGCGCATGGCATTCGATGATTTTCAGTTAGAGCGCTTCCGCGTCCTCAACGGCCTCAAGCCCGGGCAAGGGCTGGCGCCGGGTCAGCGGGTCAAGATTGTTAGCGAATAGCTGCAACAAAACCGCGCAGCGGTGCACTTGTTGCGGATTCAATAAGTCCCAGACAGCGGCAGGCGCTTTATTCGAGCATCAAATCGCCCGGCTGTTCGACCCGGCAGGCCATCAGCGAGCGTAGTTTTTCCAGCGCCTTGTGCTCGATCTGGCGCACCCGCTCCTTGCTGATGCCGAAATCGCGGCCGAGCTCGGCCAGGGTCGCGCCATCGTCGCTGAGGCGCCGCTTGCCAATAATTATGCGCTCGCGTTCCGACAGTTCATGCAGTGCCTCGTAGAGCCAGGCCGAGCGGCTCAGGCTGTCTTGGTGTCGGAAAACGATTTCTTCCGGCAGGGGCCGGGTATCGACGATAAAGTCCTGCCACTCATTTTCGCCATTTTCGCCGACCGGCGCGTTGAGCGATTGATCGCTTGCCGTTAAGCGGCCTTCCATCATTTCGACATCGGAAAGGCGGACCTTCAGCTCAGTGGCGATTTGCTCGCGGCCTTCACGCGCCAGCGGCCCGTCGGTGGCGCCAATCTTCGCGCGTAAGCGGCGGAAATTGAAAAACAGCGATTTTTGCGCCGCCGTGGTGCCGGTACGCACGATCGACCAGTTGCGCAGGACGAAATCCTGCATGGCCGAGCGAATCCACCAGCTTGCATAGGTCGAGAAGCGAACGCCGCGTTCGGGCTCGAAGCGCGCCGCCGCCTGTAACAGGCCGACACTGCCTTCTTGAATGAGATCGGCGATCGGCAGGCCGTAATTGCGGAAGCGTTTCGCCGTGCTGATCACCAGGCGGGTATAGGCGGTGATGATCTCGTGCAGCGCCGTCTCGTCTTTCTCGTCGCGCCACCGCGTTGCCAATTCAACCTCATGTTCGCGCGTCAGCAGCGGCGCATTGATCGAATCCCTGAAGAAGCGCCGCTCGGCGTTTTGGCTATAATATCGACTGTCGAAGCTGGCCATATTCTGTGCATCGATCAGATTGCGGCGCATTTGGAGGCGCCTGGGTGCAGTTGGTAATTAGAATTATTACAAACTATATCGCCGTTTTTTCCGCCATTCAACGGGGTTTTGTTAATTTAAGTTCACATTTTTATAAGGGAAATAGAGATATCTCTCTTGCTATGCCCGTCACGCGCGCAATTACACGGCTGCGCAATGAGATCGTAATTGAGGCCAGTCTCTGCTCCCCCTAGGATCAATACCGGATGAATTTCCGGTATTAGAATTTGGACCGATTAGTCTAAATCTTGTCGAACTTGTTTGCGGAGAAGCGCTATGGCGGTAAACGGCATTCCGGTTGTGACGGTGGAGGAGCTGGCGGCGCGTGTCGTCGACGGCGCCATGGTCGCGGTGCCGCCGGATTATTCCTTTGTTGCCATGGCGGCGACACGCGCCTTGATAAAGCGTGGCGCGCGCGATCTGCATCTGCTGGCGGTACCGCAAAGCGGCATCCAGGCCGACATGCTGATCGGCGCCGGCTGCGTTTCGCTGGTCGAGACGGCGGCGGTGAGCCTGGGTGAACTCGGCTCGGCGCCGCGTTTCGTTGCGGCA
>JABIXB010000145.1 GCA_018666805.1 Rhodospirillaceae bacterium
ACGGTGGTCATTGGTGAAGGAGAGCGACGGCACGCCCAAGGCACTGACCACAATGACGGCCAGGCAGGCAAGCACAAGCCAGAGCCGGGCGCGTGGTGTAAACTCAAATGACAACATATGCGGCACTGAGAAGGGGAGACCCCTCACCATGAGCGACGAACAGGCCATTCTGGACGCCAATCAAGCTTTTTATACTGCCTTCGCGACGCGCGATATGACGATGATGGAGCAGGTTTGGGCGTGTGATGCGCCGATCTGCTGCATTCACCCGGGCTGGGCGCCGCTCCTCGGCCGGCGCGCCGTCATTGAAAGCTGGGCCGCCATCCTGTCCGACCCTGGTGCGCTTGATATCGCCTGCGGCGATGCGCAGGTCAGCCAACATGGCCAAAGCGCTGTGGTGGTGTGCCGTGAAATGCTGCCGCAAGGCCAGTTGCTGGCCTCCAACCTGTTTGTGCACGAGAACGGTGCCTGGCGCCTCGTCCACCATCACGCCGGCCCCGGGCCGCAATTGGCAGCGGCGAGCGCGGCGCCGACGGACGGTGGCGCCCTGCACTAAATAATCTTGTCTGAATCGTCCGACAGAAGATCCGTCACCGCGCGCAATTCTTCCCGCATGTCGCTCCGCTGGCTGATTTTATTGAGCGCCTCGGACGGCAAATCGGTTACCAGAATCAACCGCTTCTCAACCAAACACTCGATCAAATCCTTGAGCACGCGGCCCATATTGGAATCGCTTTGGTCCAAATTCTCGCGAATTGGTGCTGTGCGGCCGAGACGTTCGAGGAAGGCGGTTATTTCGGGGTGATCGGCGGCAAGCTCCTCGCCGCTCTCTCCACCGTCGCCGTCAAATATGGCGGTGATGGCGCCACTCCCGTCACGTTTTACAAAAGGCATAAAATCCCTCCGATTTGTGCCAAATGGTAGAGCATGGAGGGTAATTTATCCACTCCAGCCGGATATCCCATTATCAGTTTCTGCCCGCTTTTTGTGGTGTTTTCCTCGCCATTCTTGTTTCCCCCCCAGCGATCGCTATATTCCACACGCTATTGTAGCCAGGGCCCAAAAAGGGGAAAGCATGAAAGACAATAAGGCCAATGCGCCGATCAGCGGCGGCAAGCTGGAAGCCGTTCTCAAGGCCGGGCACTTCGCCCTCACCGCCGAGACAGCGCCGCCCGATTCGGCCGATCCCGAAGCCGTATTGGCGCGCACAAGCTGCCTGAAGGGGCTCGCCGACGCGGTCAATGTGCTCGACGGCCCGGGCGCGCAAACCCATCTCTCCCCCTTGGCATCAGCGGCGATCATGGCGCGCGCCGGCATTGAGCCGGTGCTGCAATTCACCATGCGCGACCGCAACCGGCTGGCGCTCGAGGCCGATATCCTCGGCGCGGCGGCGCTCGGCATCCCCAATATTCTCTGCCTGACCGGCGATTCTCCCGAGGCCGGCGATCAGCCCGAGACCAAGCCGGTATTTGATCTAAGCTCGGCCCAATTCATGGAGATCACGCGCGACATGCGCGAGCAATCGGTTTATCCCGGCGGGCGGACAATCGAGGCGCCGCCGCGCCTCTTGATCGGCGGCGCCGATGCGCCGCGCAAGCTCGATGCGGATTTCTCGCCGACCAGCCTGGAGGCCAAAATCAACGCCGGCGCCGATTTCTTCCAGACGCAATATTGCTTCGATATGGCTGTGCTCAGCGACTATATGAAGCGTATCGGCGATTTCGGTATTCTCGAACGCACGCATTTTATCATCGGCATCGGCCCCATCACTTCGGCCAAATCGGCGCGCTGGATGAACAAGAATTTATTCGGTGTGCATATCCCGGAAAGCCTCATCACCCGCCTCGAACAAGCAACGGACGCCAAAGCGGAGGGCCGCAAAATTTGCGTCGAGCTGATTCAGCAATTGCGCGAAATTGATGGCGTGGCGGGCGCCCATCTGATGGCGCCGCACGGCGAACAAGCGGCGGCCGATGTTATCCGCGCCTCGGGCGTGCTCGAAGAACGCGCCGCCTGAATGATGTTTAGCGGGTGCCGAAAACGGTAATTTCGCGCAGCGAATAATCGCCGCCATCATTGGCGATGGTGATGCCGCTGAACGGATCGCGGAAGCTTTGATCGGCAGCGTTCAGGAGCTGTGCGCCGTCGATACTGACCGTCATGCCGCCGGCCACATCACGGTTGAACTCAACGCGGTGGCGGAAATTATCCTCAAGATTAAGCGCCCCATTGCTCGCCGCGATGTTGCGCGTGCCGCCCGAGCCGAAGCGCTTCAACTGCAGCCCGGGCGTGGCGCCCGGCGTATAACTCAGGCGATAGCCGGCACCGCGCGAGCGCCCCTGGAATAGATCGAGCGAAAAGCGGCCATGTTTCTCACGCGAGACGACCTCGAATACCAGTTGAAATGCGTTGGAAATCGGCGTGCGGATAAATATTTCGGCGCGCTCAGGCTGCGCCGGTTGTGTATTTGTCGGCTCCGGCTCCTTGCTTTTGCTGCCTAACAGCGAGCTTAAAACATCGGTGACGAGTTCCTTGCGTTTTTCCTTTGACGATTTTTTCTCCGCCACAACCGGCTTGGCGACGACGCTCCTGAGGCCAAGGCCGGAATCGACAGTGAAGCGCCCCTGCACCATGGTCCAGCCCGGGTTGCGGGTGAAATTGCCATCGCGGAAATCGTCACGCACCAAAATTTGCGGCGGCAACTGCGGCTCCGCTTCGGGCTCCGCTGCGGCTGCGGCTGCGCCGCCGCCATGTTCTTCAAGGGCTTCGCGCAAATCCTGCAGCAGGCGCGGGTCCGCCGCGCGCGCCTTCTCAGCCGAATCAATCAGCTCGTTGAGGCGTTCGACGAGGGCATCATATTTGGCATCATTGCTGCCCCACTCCGAATAGCGTTCCTCGGCCCGCGCGCCGAAGCTCGCGAACAGGGACAGGCAAACAAGCGAAACAAAGAGATATTTCATAACGCCGATAGAATAAGGCAATTTTGCGCCAAGGCAAACAGGGCAATTAACCTTTTGTATTGCCGCACCACATCCGGCACGATATTGATCTGAGATAACAAACAATACCAATAGGGAAACTTGCTCATGGCTTATTCGCGCGCTTCGGTAACCGCTAAAGTAGCTGCACCCGCCGACAAGGTATGGGAACTCGTCGGCAGCTTCGCCAATCTCAAGGCCATTACATCAGGGGTGGTCGCCTCTTGCGACTTGGACAAGACCGGCACCATTCGCAAGCTCAAGGTCAAGGGTGCGAAAGGCATGATCGTCGAGCGTTTGGTCAAATATGACAGCCAAACCATGACTCAGGTCTATTGCATCGTCGACAAGCCCAACAATATTGTCCCGTTCGTCAATTACACCTCGACCATCAAGGTGAAAAAGGCCACGGCGCGCTCGTGCTCGATCATCTGGTCAAGCCGCTTCGAGCCAAAAAAGGGCCAGACGGTGGCGGGCTGTCAGGAATTCGCGCGCGGCGTCTATGAAACCGGCATCGGCGGCGTGCAGCAGAAACTTGGCCTCAACAAGCCGAAGAAGAAAGCGGCGGCGAAAGCAAAGCCCAAGGCGAAGGCGAAAGCGAAACCCAAAGCGAAAGCGAAGGCGAAACCAAAGACCAAAGCAAAAGCCAAACCCAAGGCGGCGGTTAAGGCGAAAGCCAAATCCAAGGCGAAAGCCAAACCCAAGGCGGCGGTTAAGGCGAAAGCCAAATCCAAGGCGAAAGCCAAACCAAAAACCAACGCGAAGGCCAAGCCCAAGGCAAAGGCGCGCGCCAAGAAGAAATAGTTTTCCGGCGGCCCTCTAGTAGAGAACCGCTTCGAGATAGAGGCCCCAGGGCGGTGCGTTGGGGCCGGCGCGGCTGCGGTCGCACGCCGCCAGCACGTCGCTTATCTCGGCCTCCGGCCAGCGCCCTTCGCCGACCATCACCAGGCTGCCGACCATGGCGCGCATCTGGTGATGCAGGAATGAACCGGCGCGCGCGGTGAGACAAATTTCCGCCTCCCGGTGGGTTACGTCGAAGCTCTCCAGCGTCTTCATCGGCGAAGGCGCCTGGCAAGCGGCGGCACGGAACGAGGTAAAATCATGATGGCCGATGAGCCGTTCGGCGGCGCGCGCCATCGCTTCGCCATCGAGCGTGCGCGAAATCTGCCAGGCGCGGTTGAGGTCAAGCGCCAACGGGGTGCGGCGGTTGACGATGCGGTAGTGATAGATGCGTGCGGTTGCCGAACGCCGCGCATCGAAATCCGCCGCCACCTCTTGCGCCGTAAGAACGGATATCCGGTGCGGGCGCAAATGGGCATTCATCGCATCGCGTAATTTTTCCGGCGCGGCATCACGCGCAAGATCGAGATGGCAGGCTTGGCCAAGGGCATGAACGCCGGCGTCGGTGCGCCCGGCGCCGTGCACCCGCACCGTCTCGCCGCAAAATGCGGTGACCGCCTGCTCGAGCGCCTGCTGCACCGAAAAGCCATTGTCCTGCCACTGCCAGCCGACAAATTCCGTGCCGTCATATTCGAGCGTTAGCTTGTAGCGCGGCACACCAATATCTCTCCCGCAGCCATATCGTGGCCGCGTAAAAATTCCACCGCTTGCAACACCCCTTTGCCGGCGCGCTGCAAACGCGTGAGGCCGAGCGCCGTAGCGCCGCCGCACACCACGGCCAGACCGTCCTGGCGCAACACCGTACCGGGTTCAGCCGCGCCGTCATAAGATAACGCCACTGCCTGGCGCAGCTTGATGCGCGCTCCGCCATGCTCAAACCAGGCACCCGGATGGGGCGAGAGCCCGCGTACCTTGAGCGCCAGCTCTGGCGCGCCGAGGCGCCAATCGAGGCGCGCTTCCGCCTTGTCGACCTTGGCGGCGTAGCTGGCGCCATCACCTTGCGGCACCGCCACCGGCGCTTCACCACGGCAGAGCTCCGCCGCGACCTCCATCAGCAGGCGGCCGGACATGTCGGCGAGCCGATCGTGCAATTCGCCGGCATCGCAATCGGCGTCAATCCCGGTCGCCTCGCGGCGCAACACCGGCCCGGTATCGAGACCCGCATCCATTTGCATGATGCTCACCCCAGTCTCCGTATCCCCTGCCATAATCGCGCGCTGGATCGGCGCGGCGCCGCGCCAGCGCGGCAGCAGCGAGGCGTGCGCGTTGTTACAGCCGAGACGCGGTGCGTCCAGCACCGCCGGCGGCAATATCAGGCCGTATGCGATAACCACGCAAAGATCAGCTTCGAGCGCGGCGAATTCCTGTTGCTGCGCTTCATCCTTCAGCGACACCGGCATACGCACCGGCAGACCCGCTGCCTCGGCACGGCGCTGAACCGGCGACATTCGAGGCTTCTTGCCGCGGCCGGCGGGGCGTGGCGGTTGGCAATAGACGGCTTTGAGATCGAAATCCGCCGCCATCAGAGCGTCGAGCGCCGGCACCGCATAGTCCGGCGTGCCCATGAATATCAGTTTTGCCGCCACGCTATCTCCTATTCAGAGCGCCTAGGCACTCTTGGCTTCGGCGCGCCGCGCCTTGGCCAATTTGCGCATGATGATGCCGCGCTTCACCAGCGACAGATGATCGACGAATAATTTACCGTCGAGATGATCGACCTCATGCTGCAAGCAAACTGCCAGCGTCTCCTTGGCCTCGATCTCCTGCGCATCGCCATTTTCATCGAGATAACGCACCCGCACTTCGGCGGCGCGCTCGACGTCGGCGAAATATTCCGGAAAGGAGAGACAGCCCTCCTCATAAACCATGCGCTCCGGCGAGAACCAGAGAATCTCCGGATTGACCAGCTTGATCGGCGCCGGCGGATCGTCCGGCCCATGCACGTCGATAACAACCACGCGTTTCGGCACGCCGACCTGGATCGCGGCGAGGCCAAGGCCGTCATCCGCGTACATGGTCTCCAGCATATCGTCCAACAGGGTGCGGATTTCACCGTCCACCTCCCCAACCGGGTTGGAACGGAGTTTCAGGCGCTTGTCGGGCGCGATAAGGATCGGGCGTATGGTCATGTACGGATTTTCATGTGCGGTTTTTCATGGGCGATTTAGGCACTAGGTATTACTCACCGGCCCCATCGTCAAGCAGCGCCGGCGCACTTTGACAGCGGTGCGAATGCACGGCCATAGTGTCAGCCATGGATATTGTGATTCTCGCCGTTCTGATTGTTCTTGCCGGGTTCGCGGCGGTTGCCACATTTTTCGTCCTGCGCCCGCGCGGCCGGGGGGCCGAGGCGGAGCGGCTGCGCGAAGAGATGATCCGCATGAGCGAGAGTTTTGCCGCCAGCCAGCGCGACATGGAAGAGCGCCTGAAGACCGAACAGCGCACGCTCGGCGAAAAGCTGCATGAGCGCGAGACGGCGCTGAGCAAGACACTGGCCGAGGGCTTGCAGGATTCGACCAAGAAGACGCTTGAGACCATGGGCAAGGTGGAAGCGCGCCTCGCCGTGATCGACAAGGCGCAGAGCAACATCGCCGAGCTCTCGAGCCAAGTTGTCAGCCTGCAGGATATTCTCTCCAACAAACAGGCGCGCGGCGCTTTCGGTGAAATCCAATTGAACGATCTGGTGCGCCAGATATTGCCGCCGTCGGCCTACAGCTTTCAGGCCACGTTGGGCAACGGAAAACGAGCTGATTGTCTGCTGCAACTACCCAATCCACCCGGCGCCATCGTGATCGATGCCAAATTCCCGCTCGAGAGCTACCATGCGTTACAGAATGCGGCGGATGGTGTCGCCAAGAAAGCCGCCGAGCGCGCCTTCCGCGATGCCATGAATGTGCATATCAAGGCCATATCCGAGCGCTATATCCTACCGGGCGAGACCGCCGACGCGGCGCTGATGTTCCTGCCCTCCGAGGCCGTCTATGCCGAGTTGCACGGCAATTTCCCCGGCGTCGTCGAGGAGAGCTACCGGGCGCGCGTCTTCATCGTCTCGCCGACCACCCTCTGGGCAACGCTCAATACGGTGCGCGCGATCTTGAAAGACGTGCGCATGAAGGAACAGGCCGGGCTGATCCAGAAAGAGGTGCATATTCTGCTGGGCGATGTCGTCCGCCTCGACGACCGGGTAGGAAAAATGCAGCGCCATTTCGATCAGGCCGGCGAGGACATGCGGCAAATCCGCATTTCTACCGACAAGGTGGGCAAGCGCGCCGAACGCATCGAATCGGTGCAGCTTGCGGATGACGAGAAGGTGGAAGTCTCCACGGAAATCAGTGAGGACAGTGGCCCGGCCGCCATCCCGCTACCACTCGGTCGCGGCAGCGAGGATTAGAGCGGGCGGCGCGCCCTTAGGGCGGCACTGGGGGGTGCCGTCATCCGTTGTCGAGCTTATGTCGACGCGGCGCGAGATTGCCCAAAACTGATCCAAACACTCATCAAGATCATGCCGCGGTGGCCAGGGTGTCGTTAAGAATCCGTCCAAAAATCTAATACGGCAAGAAGCCCGCTGAGGCTTTCGATCGACCATTTCGCCACCCCGAGTTACCGGAGCCACGTAGAGCACAAGCCCGGCCTGTCGGCATACTGAAAACTCAAGAGAGCGGTACAGCTATTGGCGGTAAAACTTACCTTCGCTACAATGGCGAGAACCTAGGAGTCAAAGACATGCAAAACGCCGTCACAGCCATGATTGTCGCCCTCACTCTCGCATTCGCGGCACCAGTGGCGGCGCAGGATTACGACGTCGGATTGGAGGCATACCAGCGCGGCGACTACGCGGCAGCGCTGCATGAAATTAGGCCGTTGGCAGAGCAGGGAGATGCCCGAGCCCAGAACAGCCTCGGTGTCATGTACCGTCTCGGGCAAGGTGTAGCGCAGGACTTTGTCGAGGCAGTGAGATGGTATCGTGAGGCCGCTGACCAGGGTTACGCCAAGGCCCAGCTTAACCTCGGCGTCATGTACGACGAGGGCCTTGGCGTGGCGCAGGACTATTCCGAGGCAGTGAAGTGGATTCGCTTGGCCGTCGACCAGGGGGTCGCCTGGGCCCAATTCACGCTAGGCAATATGTACAGCCGTGGCCGGGGCGTAGAACAGGACCCTAGTAAGGCAGCGAAGTGGTGGCGCAAGGCCGCCGACCAGGGCAACGCCGCAGCCCAGTACAACCTCGGCGTATCGTTCACTCAGGGCGATGGTGTGGCGAAAAACTCGGCTGAAGCACTGAAGTGGTACCGAATGGCCGCCGAGCAAGGCGATGCCAGAGCCCAGTACAGCCTCGGTGGAATGTACGATATGGGTCAAGGCGTACTCAGGAACCGCGTCGAGGCGGAAAAGTGGTATCGAAAAGCCGCCGAACGGGGATTTGCTAGCGCCCAGACCGCGCTCGGCATGATGTACATGACAGGCTTCGTAGCT
>JABIXB010000146.1 GCA_018666805.1 Rhodospirillaceae bacterium
CGCGCGGATGCGCGCGCCCGGCGATTGAGGGTTTAAATAAAGAGCGCGCCCGAGTTAATACGAGGTAGCCAAGGCTGCGGATGCAGCCGCCCGGCGTTTGAGGGCAAATACAATGGGTCATTCTTATGACCCGTTGGAATAAGGGATCCGGATGGACTGGGACAAGCTGAGAGTATTTCACGCCGTGGCCGAAGCCGGCAGCTTCACCCGCGCCGGTGAGATATTGCATCTCAGCCAATCGGCGGTGAGCCGCCAGGTTGCCGGTTTGGAAGCGAGCCTCTCGGTGGTGCTGTTCCACCGCCATTCACGCGGCCTGATATTGACCGAGCAAGGCGAGACGCTGTTCTCGACGACACGCGATGTCTACGCCAAGGTGGCGATGACGGAAGCCAATCTCAGCAGTGGGCGCGACCACCCCGAAGGGCCGCTCACCATTTCCACCACCAACGCCTTCGGCACGATCTGGTTGACGCCGCGCTTGAAGGCCTTTCACCAGGCCTATCCGGGCATCGAGCTCAAGCTCAAAACATCGGACGATGCGCTCGATCTCGCCATGCGCGAAGCCGATGTCGCGGTGCGTATGGGCACGCCAACCCAGCCCGATCTCATTCAGCGCCATCTGATGACGGTGCATTCCCATATCTATGCCGCGCCGGGCTATCTGGCCGAACACGGGCCGATCGAAAGCGCCGACGATCTCTTGGAACAAAGCATCATCATCTATGGCGAAGGCCCGCTCAGCGCCATCGCCAGCCCCAATTGGCTGCTCAACCGCAGCGGCGAAGCCGAGGCGCGCCACCGTGTGGTGCTCGAAACCAACAATATCTATTGTATTCTGCAGGCGGTCGAAAGCGGCCTCGGCATCTCGGCCCTGCCCGATTACGTCGCCCGCGACAGGCCGACCATCCGCCAAATTCTGCCGGATTTGCAGGGGCCGTCGTTCGACGCCTATCTCGTCTATGCGGAAGAATTACGCCATACCAAGCGAATAGGCGTATTTCGCGACTTCCTTTTAAGCCAAGTCGCGGCCTGGAACTATTAGATAGATCAAGTTTTGCTATGCGTTTTTTGCATGGCAGAATTGTGATAACAGACCTACCGCTCGAACTCATCCGGACCTATATACTGCTTTGCAACATGCTGATGCGTTACTTACCTCCCTACGCAGCGCATGATGCACCGTTCAGCCCCAGCCTCATACTGCTCGGGCGAGCGGGCTTCGGGGCGATGCCCCGGAGTTGGCGGACGATCCCATCGTTCGTTTTTACGTCTCCCAGACGTGAAGCCTCCCTGTTTGACTGGCCGGGCCCTTTAGGGTCCGGCCTCTTTTTTTGCTTTTTTTTGCTTTTTTTTTGCTGTGATCGCCGCCGGTCTGATTTATGCGCCGGCGATGAGCGCCGGCAGTTCATCCATGGTCATGAAAATTTTTGCGCCGGCAATGGAAAGCCTGTGATCACACAGCTTTTCCGGCTGCGCGTCAGACGCATAGCCAAACACAAGCATGCCGGCCGCGCAGGCCGCGTTCACGCCATGCACGCTGTCCTCGACGACAATGCAATTCTCCGGCGCAAAGTTCATCTCACGCGCCGCATGAAGAAACAGCCCAGGATGCGGCTTGGCCCGCCCGGCGTCGCGCGCAGTAAAGAGACCGTCTCCGAAAAACGGCAGTAATCCAACAGCGCCGAGGCTGGTGCGGATAGACTCCGGCTCGCCATTCGAGGCAACGCAAACGCCGCCGACCCGATCAAGCGCCTGAATTTTTGTGATCGCGTCGTGCACGCCTGTGATGGGGTCGAGTTCGAGACGCATGCTGGCATGCAGATCGTCATGGAATTTGTCGGCAAAATCATCGCCCACCGGGCGGTCCAGACGCTCGCTCAAAATATCGAGCACCATCTCGATCGAGCAGCCGATGAAAACATCATTCGCCTCTTCATCGTCCATCTCAAGGCCAAGGCCGCGCACCGCCTCGGCCAGAATACGGCAGGCCAGCGGCTCGCTATCGACCAGCACGCCATCGCAATCGAAGATGATCAGGGTATCGCTCACGCGGGGAACTTAAACTATTTCACCGGCGGCGCCACAGGTTGTGTTTTTATTTTGGTCCCTCAGACGCCGGGCGGTCGCGTCCGCTCCCTTGGCTACCTCGTATTAACTCGGGCGCGCAGTCGCGCTAGCCGGAATGCTAGACGCATTCCGGAATGTGGTGCCGTTTTGCGGAAAGCTAAATGCGGTCGCTCTACATATAGAGCGGTTCTTTTTCCAATCCCTTATAGAGGCCGGCGACGTATTCGCCGTAGCCGTTGAAGAGCTGGGTTGGGACGCGCTCGACGCCGTCGGGGCCGTGGAATTTTTCCGAGGCCTGCGACCATCTCGGATGCGACACCTCTGGATTCACATTGGCCCAGAAGCCATATTCGGCGGCCTGGATTTCCTCCCAGAACGACACCGGGCGCTCCTCCGAGAAGGTCAGGCGCGCCAATCCCTTGACCTGCTTGAAGCCATATTTCCACGGCACCGCGAGGCGCAACGGCGCGCCGTTCTGGCGCGGGATCGGCTTGCCGTAATAGCCCGTCGCGATAAAGGCGAGCTCATTCACCGCCTCGGCCATGGTGAGGCCGTCGGTATAAGGCCAGGGATACCAGAACTGCTTTTGCCCGCGCGCCACCTCCGGCTTCTCGAAGGTCTGCATGACGAGATATTTAGCCGAGCCCAAGGGCCGCGCCAGATCGACCAGCGCTTTTAACGGAAAGCCCGAATAGGGCACCGCGATCGACCAGGCCTCAACGCAGCGATGGCGGTA
>JABIXB010000147.1 GCA_018666805.1 Rhodospirillaceae bacterium
GGGTGGCTTTACGCCGAACACGATCAAGCTCGGCCCGCCTTTCACCATCACCCAGGACGAGATCGACTTGGCGACGGATTCGCTCGATCAGGCGCTCGATATTATCGACGACAAATTCGTTAAGAACTAATCCTCGCCGTCATAGGCGGCGCCGCCATCCATAATGGCGTGGGTGAGGTTGAGCTTGAGATAGCTCGGCGGTGGGTAGGCCTTGCGGCTGTGGCTGAGGCCCATGCCGAGCACCGTCTCGGCCAGTTTATAGGTGAGCGGCCCGGGGTTGATCACCGGCACCGGCAATTCTTTTGAGAGAAAAGCGTGCGCTTCGTGCATGGTGGTCGAGCCGAGGCAAATTGCCTCCGCCCCCATCTCGACCAGCTCCTGGCCGCATTTAAGAAATTGCGGGAACACCACATCTTCCTTGCCGCCGAGCAGATTGACCGGATCGGGTGCGAGGCCGGGCGAGCGGATGCCGACGCATTTATCGGCGAGGCCGTATTCCTGCAGGGTTTTCTTGTAAATAATATTCCAGCGATCCCATTGGGTGAGAACGCCAAAATTTGATCCGAGCAGCAGGCACATCAGATAAGACGCCTTGGCCGGCGCGATAACCGGGATGTCGAGCACCGAGCGCAGCGCGTTGACGCCTGAATCGCTCATAGTGTCGATACAGACAGCGTCATATCCGTCATCCTCGGCGCTAATACCGGCCTCGAACATGGCGACATCGGCGAGGGCGAAATCGTGATAGCTGTCATACAGCGCCGGCCCGGCTTTGACCGGGCGGTAATCGAACTCGATATTATCGCCGAGCTCGACCGAATTCTGCTGCGTGCGCCGTTTGGCAAGGCCATCCTCATCGAGCACGACCGGCACCAAAACCAACACCTTCTTCTTCGCCATGATAACGCCTCCGGGTTTGGGTTAGAGCCGCTTTGCGCGGGCTTTTTTGCTCTTGGCGGTTAATTTTGTTTTGGCCCGCTTCCGGCCACGCACCCGGGTCGGGGCGGGGGGCGGCGCTTCGGGCTCGGGCGTTTCGCCGAGTGACATGGTCATGCCGTAGCTCAACACCCGGCGGTTGGCGACATCGATATGCATCAGATCCTCGCCAACCAGGATTGGGCCGTCAAAATCGGCGCAAACCTGATGCAACAGCGCCTCTTCGTCAAAGCGTGTTGGAACGAAGTGGCTGAGTACTAAAACGCCGACCTCGGCTTCGCGCGCGACATGGCCGACCACGTCCGAGGCGGTGTGGTAACTCATCACATTACGGCTGCCGAGATCCTCGCGTGTCTCCATCTGGTGGCTTTCTCCGCGATGGATAAAGACTTCATGCACCAGCACATCGAAGCCCTTGCACGCTTTGATCAGGGCCGGGCAATAGGTCGTATCGCCGCTGATCGCCAGGCGGCTCTCCGGCGTTTCGAAGAGAAAACCGAAGGCCGGGCGAACCGGAAAATGATCGACATCCACCGCCGTAACGCTCAGATCGCCGGCACGGAATATTTCGCCTTCCTCAATTTCGATCACGTCGGCGCTGAGCGCGACTGTCGATGAGCGCAGTTCGTGCGCGATACGCTGCTTGAACTCCGGTTCCCACAGCTTCAGCAAGCCTTTGACGTAACGCTTGGTGCCCTTTGGGCCATAGATCAGGTGCGGCCGGTCGCGGCCCTGATGCCAGCTCGAAATGATCAGTTGAAACAGGTCGACGGTGTGGTCGGAATGGAGGTGGGTAAAGAACACGGCATCTATATCGGCGCCGCTACTGCCGGCGGCATAGAGGCGCTGGGTGACGCCCGAGCCGCAATCAACGAGATAGGTGCCGCCCTGATGACGGACGATTTGCGAGGGGCCGAGCCGGCGGGTGTCAACCTGCGGGCAGCCGGTGCCGAGGAGGGTTAAAAGCATAGCGTCACGCTACCCATAGGCCAGGGGCAAAACAAGGCTCGCATCGTTTGAAACCTGATAGGCTGCGGCAACATATATCTGATTCGGAGATTGCGGCTTGCACGCCCTAACCAATTGCCACATTCACACCGGCCTGAGTAGCCTGGAAGCGCACGCGGTGCTGATCGACGGACGGCAAATTGTTGAAATTGTCGCGGCTGAGGAAATTCCCAGCGAAGCGACCATTATGGACCTGGACGGCGGCCATCTGGCGCCCGGTTTTATCGATGTGCAGGTCAATGGCGGCGGTGGCGTGATGTTTAACGATGCGCCCAGTGTTGAAACTATCGCGCAAATGGCCAAAGCGCACCGGCGTTTCGGCACCACCGGATTGCTGCCGACCCTGATAACCGACAGCCGGGACCGCATCGCCGAGGCGATCGATGCGGTCGCGGCGGCAATGGCCGGGAACATGCCGGGCGTGCTCGGGCTTCATCTTGAAGGGCCGAATATCAACCCGGAGCGGCGTGGCATGCATGAGAGCAAACATATTGCGGCATTCGACGGCGAAAATATCGCCCGCCTCGGCGCCCTGAAGGCGGCAAAAATAGTCACCCTGGCGCCGGAATGCGCCGCACCCGGGGTGATCGCGGCGTTAAGCGCAAGCGACGTGCGCGTCTCGGCCGGCCATAGCGAAGCCACGGCGGAACAGGTCGCCGCCGCTATTGGAGAGGGTTTGGTGGGCGTTACGCACCTCTTTAACGCCATGAGCCAGTTCATCGGCCGCGAGCCCGGTATGGTCGGCGCGGCGCTCGCCCAGCCGGAACTGTGGTGCGGCATCATCGTCGACGGCTTTCATGTTCATGCGCGTTCGGTTGCCGCGGCGTGGCGCGCCAAGCGACCGGGCAAGCTGTTTTTGGTAACCGACGCCATGGCTCCGGTCGGAGCGGAGATGCACTCGTTCGTTTCCGCTGGTGAAACCATCACGCTGCGCGATGGCTGCTGCCGCACGCCCGATGGCCGTCTGGCTGGCTCAGCTCTCGATATGGCGAGCGCTGTCGGCAACTGCGTGCGCGATATTGCGATCCCTCTCGACGAGGCGCTGCGCATGGCCGCAACCTATCCGGCGGAATTCCTTTTGCTCGACCACAGGCTGGGTAAAATCGAATCAGGGTTTGACGCCAGTCTTGTCTGGCTCGATAAAGAACTCTCGGTGCGGGCGACCTGGATAAACGGGGACTGCGAACAATATGAATGAAACCGATGGCGCTGATATGCGTATCGGAATCGATATCGGCGGAACAAAAATTGCGGCCATGATCCTCGACGGCGAGGGCAGGGAGCGGGCGCGCTTTCGCCGCGAAATATCGCGCGACTATGACGGCACCGTCGAGAATATTTCCGATACGGTCTCGCATCTCGAGGAGCAAGCCGGGCGGGCCAACAGAATCGGCATTAGCATGCCGGGTGTGGTCAACCGTTCGGGCGAGCCCATCATGGTGGCCAATTTGCCGTGGCTCCGGGATAAACCGTTCCGCCCCGATCTCGAGCGCCTGTTTGAGCGCCCGGTCCATATCGGTAACGACGCCAATTGTTTTGCTCTCTCGGAGGCGACGGACGGTTCGGCTGCCGGCGCCAAGCTGGTGTTTGGCGTGATTCTCGGCACCGGCGTTGGCGGCGCGATTGTCGTCAATGGGCAAATTGTCACTGGCGCCAATGCTATCGCCGGCGAATGGGGTCACAATCCCTTGCCGTGGCGCACGCCGGAAGATGGCGCTGAAACAATGTGTGGCTGCGGCCAGACGGGCTGTATAGAAACCTGGCTGAACGGCGCCGCCTTGTCGCGCGATTATCAGGCGCTGAGCGGAAGCGAGGCCAAAGCCAAGGATATCTCGCGCCTCGCCGAGGAGAATGACGCCGCGGCCACGCAGGCGATCTCACAATATGCCGAGCGTCTTGCCCGCGCACTGGCAAGCGCGATCAATTTTTTCGATCCCGATATCATTGTTCTCGGTGGCGGCCTGTCGGAAATCAGCGGCCTCTATGACCAGGTTCCTGAGCTTTGGGGACGCCATACCAGCACGAAACCAGCCGCCACGCGCTTGGTCAAAGCGGCGCACGGACCCGAAAGCGGCATGCGCGGCGCCGCTTGGCTCTAGGAATTTTCTGGCGACAGATATTCGTGCGCGATGGTGAAGTATAAGCTGTCCCGTCCGGGTGCTTCGGCGCCCCAAATCGCTTGCGCTGTGAAGCGGACATTATATTTCGTCCCGCCCAATTGCCGTTCCACGGTGCCGGCTTTGCCGCGTATGAATAGCGGCAAATGATCCGGTTCAGACGGTTCGATATCGCGCACAATAACGCGCGCGCCGAGCGCGAAGGCACGCACGGGCGGTTGTTCAGGCTGCAACGCGGCCAGCTTGGCACTAAGTTCGGCCGGCGTCGTTAGGCCCTCTTCGTGCAATAGCTTTTCACAAGCGGCGAGCCACAGCTCGGCGTAATTACGATTGATGCGCTTGGCGTCACCGCTCAGCACCGCTTCGGCCTGTTCGGCGCTATCCGGTGAATGCCGGAAGTGCCCCGGCGCATCGATTTCGGCGCTGAACTTGTCGACCCATTGTGGCCAAGCGTAATGCTCCTGGTGGAACAAGTTCATGACAATGGCGATGGCGCGGGCCGCTGCATCGTCGGCATAGAGAGCACCGTCATCTTCGCGGATCAGGCGGGCCAGCTCGCCCGTAGCAGATTTTCCCATCATGCTGCCTTCAATTGATAGTCCCAAAGATTGAAGTTCAAATCATGCGTGGCGGAGGCTGATTCACCCCAGATATCTGTTGCCGAAAAGCGAACGCAAAAGACATGCTGCAGGGTGTCGGCGCCGTCATGTTGATGATCGTCACCGTGATTATGTCCGGCAGCTTCAGGAAAGACGATCAAGCCGCGGTCGCTCTCCACCACGCCGGTCTTGCCGCGTAGATAGAGCGGCAGATGGGTGTGGCCTTCACGTTTGATATCGCGTACCAGAACGCGTTGCCCGGCGCTGAAGCGCGGCCCGGCCTGCTCGGCCTTTTCGATGGCGGCGACACGCGCATCCAATTCGGCGGTGCTCACCAGGCCTTTGGCATCGAGCAATTGCTCCGTGGCGGCGAGCCAAAAATGATAATATTGCGCGCCGTCACGCTCGCAGGCGGTGAGGAACGGGCTTCGATTGCTTCCTGTATGTTCGGCTTGCTCGCCGCCATCGGCCTCTTCACCCGGGGCGGTGGCGAAATGCCCCGGTGCCTGGATGCAATAGCCGAGATAATCGTCCCACTCGGCCCAATTGTAATGACCGTCCTGATAGAGCGACATGATCACGGCAAAGGCATGCGCCTGCCATGCCTCGGGGAAAACCGCATCGTCGCTGTCGCGCGGCAGGGTGGCGCCGGCGCGTTGCTCGGGCATGGTAAGGTTCGGCACGGCCAGTATTTTTCGCATCGGTGTTTCTCTTGTTTGCCGCCTCAGGCCGGATTCATGTAGTCGTCCCACAGTGTAATCCGGAGGCTGTCGTTGGCCGGTGCTTCGACGCCCCAGACCTCGCGCGCATCGAAGCGTACGGTATACATGTGTTGCGCTTGATCGCCGGTGCCGGCGGCGCGTGAGTCTGGCAGGTGGAAGACGCCGAGATCGTTCTCGATAACACCCTTCTTGTCGCGGATGTAGCGCGGCAGGCGGGTATGACCCGGCGGGTTGATATTGCGCGCGACGACCGCATCGCCGGCCTTAAAACGTGGCGCCACATCGACCGGCAGGCGGGCGGCGCCAGGGGTTTTATAGAGGTTCTTCACCAATTCGAGGTCGACCACTGGCATCACGAATCCGCCTTGCTCAATTTGCTTAATTGCGCATCGAACTCTTGCTGGGTGATGACGCCCTTTTCCATCAGTAAATTGAGGGTGCCCTCGAGCCAGCGTTCGTAATAGCTGAATTGCAGGTAGCGGGCGGGATCAATGCGCTCCATGGCGTAGCGGTATTCATCGAGATTAAAATGCTTGCCCGCCATCATCGCACGGGCGAGCGCCATGGTGCGTCCCTCCCAAGCGGCATGGAAGACAATTTCATCGTCCGAAGGATCAAGCGGCCCCAGGCCATGCATGCCGCCCATATCGTGAATGCTGTTCATCGTAGGCCTCCTGTCCGGCGCGCGGTCATGGCGGCGCCACCTTGCTGACACCGATCATTGAATCGCGCGTGACGAGTTCGGCCAGCGCCGCCGCGTCCATATTATCGCTTCCCGCCGGCCGCTCGGGCAACACCATGTAGCGCAGCTCGGCATTGCTGTCCCAAACGCGCACTTCGGTATCGCCGTCGATTTCGGTGCCGAATTCGCGCAACACGCCGCGTGGGTCGCGCGCCGCTTCGGCCCGGTAGGGCGCCGATTTATACCATACCGGCGGCAGGCCGAGGACCGCCCAGGGGAAGCAGGAACAGAGCGTGCAGACGATAACATTGTGGACCCCGGGGCTGTTTTCGACGATCACCATTTCTTCGCCCTGGATGGTGTCGAAACCCATTTCCGCCAGCGCTGCCGTGCCGTCCTGCAACAGCCGCTGCTTGAAGGCGGGATCGGTCCATGCCCGGGCCACGACCTTGGCGCCGTTCCAGGGGCCGAGCCGGTTTTCGAACATATCGACCAGTTCCTCGATCGCGTCGGTTTCGATCAGGCCCTTTTCGAGCAGCAGTGATTCAAGCGCTCTAACCCGAAGCGCTGTTTTCGCATCCGCGCCGTCGCTTGCGTCGGAACTCATTTTGTCTCCCTTCTCGTCGGATATCGCATGGTTTAACGAATTTTCGCCATGCTACCCGGAAGGCGCCGCGCTGCATATTGAAATACGCCGGCCCGACGCCGGCGCGCCTCACGGTGTTTGCGAGTTCTCCGCCAGCGCGTAGCGAACCAGCGTGCGCAGCTTGGCGGCGCGCAGCGGTTTGTTTAGAATTTCGTAATTAAGTTCCCGTGCCTCGGCGATACCCGGCGCGGACGGGTCTCCGGTGATAATGATTGCCGGAATTTTCGAATCAAAGTGGCGATTCAGTTCTGCAATGGCATCCAGCGCAGTTTGCCCATCGGTCAGGTTGAAATCCGACAGCACCAGGTCAGGGCAGGCGCCGCCGCCATTCGCCTCGATATCCTGAATAGCCGCTTCAGCGGTTCTGCCGCCGCAGACGCGATATCCCCAATCGGTTAGAAATTGCGTAGTGGCGAGAAGAATATCGGGATCATCCTCAACGATGACGATGGCGGCATCGCTCTTTTCCGGAGCGTGGGGGGGAGCCGAAATTGTTGTTGCTATACTTTCGTTCCGCGTCTCGGCCAACGCCACCTTCAGCCAAATCGCGGCGCCTTTTCCTTCGCGTGACAGCACTGTCATATCATGGCCAAGTGCCGCGCAAATATATTGCGCGATGGAGAGGCCCAACGCATAGCCGCGCCAACTTGTTTTCGAAAACGCGCCGTCTTGGCCGTTGGCTCCGTCTGGGCCGTTGACGGTGAAAAACCGCGCCGCCATGTCTTCACTCAGGCCTGGTCCCTGGTCCAACACGCCGATGCGCAGTGCGCCCTTTGTCCGGCGGCAGCCGAGCAGGATATGGCCGCTTTCGGTATGGCGTATGGCATTGGAAATGAGTGCGTCCAATATCCGCTGCAACAATACGCGGTCGCTCTTGATGCGCAGGGTGCAGGGCACAACGCGCAATTGTAGGCCCTTATTGGCCGCGCGTTGAGCAAATTGCTCACGTAAATATTGGAGCAGTTCTTGCACATCGAATTCGGAAATTTCAGGCGCCGCGTCAGCGGCGTCCATGGCGGCTATACTGAGCAGAGTTTCGAGCACACTGGTAACGCCGTCGGCTGAAATCTGCGCGCTGTTGACCAGGGCAGCAGTTTCAGAATCCTCGGCGCGCCCGGCGAGTGCACCCAAGACTAGATTGAGCGAGTGCATTGGCTGGCGCAAATCATGCCCGGCAGCGGCGAGAATTTCGCTATTGTCGAGACGCGCCGCCTTTTTTCGCTGGCTGCTCAAAGGGGGCCAAACTGCAACGCAATTTTCTCGATCAGGCGCTGACCGAGCGGCGTCACATCAACGCCAAGCCGGTGGTGTATTTCCGGAAGTGCCAGGCGACGGGCGGATACTTCGCGTGAATAGGTGACGAAATGGTTGATTGATTTCAGCATGAAGACAAGCGCCGGCTCGATGCTTTGATAGAGCGCATCGGCCTCCGCATCGCGCCCCTCGCCAAGATGATCAAACAACAAGGCCAAACGGTCAAAGGTTTCGAAGCCGGGGATCAGGCCGCAGGCACCGGCACGGAAGACCTCCAATGCCTCGAGACCGGCGCGCCCGACAAAGACATCGAGCGCACCATCGGTGGCCTCGAGCAGCGGCGGCAAGGCGAGCGGGTCATCCTCGATTTTGACAATCTTGAAATTCTCGTGCTGCGCGTGCAGTTCGCGCAAACCGGCATTGGAGAGACCAATGCCTAAATATTGCGGCGCATTCTGAACGCCGAGCGGCAGGCTGGTCGCGTCGGCAATCTGGCCAAAAAAACGCAGCAATTCCTGCTCCGGCAAATCGCCGACGGTCGGTGGTTGAAGGATCAGCCAATCGGCGCCGGCGGCCTCAGCGGCGTGAGCAAACTCGATCTGCCCGGCAACATTGTTCTCGCCGACAGTCACGCAAAAGGGCAGGCGGCCGTCGAGGCGCTCGGCCACCGTATCGATCACAGCGCGGCGCTCCTGATAGGAGAGCTTATTGACCTCCGTCCCCAATCCCATCACCGCACAGCCATGTGCGCCGTGCCGTACCAGGGCGTCGACTTGCAGGGCGGTTGCGTTCAGGTCAAGACTGCCATCGGCCTGAAAAAACGCCAACAGCATCGGATAGACGCCGAAAAAACCGGAATGCGTTTTCTTATTCATAAGAGATTTTTGTCGCTTTTCTATTTTTGCTTCGGGAAACCGGTCGGCATCGATGCGCTGGCGTTTGCCGCCGATGGATTGGCGTAATAGAGGATCATATCGTCGATCTTGCCGCCCCGGCAGCGGAAGAAGTTACAGTTCTGCAATACCAGAACGCCGGCCGCCAAATAGGACGAATCCGCCTTGGGTGTCAGGTGAACCCTGAAATGGGCGGCGCAGCGGTCATTCGCGACATCGACATAGTGGGTGAAATCCTCAAATGCCGGATCGTAATTGGCAAGCAGGTGATCGAAAAAATTGCCGAGCGGGGATGCGCCGGCGCTCGATTTCCCGGCGAAACGGCGCGGCTCGTTGTCGCCGTGATAGATGGTGACGCGCGCATTCTCGGTGAAACAGTCGAGGATGGCGGCCTTGTCCTGGCGCGTGACACTGCCGAAATAATCTTCCTCGACAAGTTTGATGTAATAGTCGTGTGAACGCTCGGCCATGCGGTTGTTCTCCTATTTGCCCTTGAAGCGGGCTTTGCGCTTTTCGACAAATGCGTTGATGCCTTCGACAAAATCGCCACTGCCGGCGCATTGCGAGAAGCTCTCGGCCTCGGCCTGCAATTGATCGTCGAGTGTTGAATGCAGCGAGTTATTGAGCAGCCTCTTGGTGTTGCCATAGGCTTTGGTTGGCCCACTTGCCAAACGGTTGGCGAGCTTGGCGGTCTCGGCCGCAAGGTCGTTTTCCGGCACCACCCAATTGACCATGCCGTAGCCTTTCGCCGTTTCGGCGTCGAAGCGGTCGCACAGCAGCGCTAGTTCCATGGCTTTTTTCAGGCCGACGGAGCGCGGTAGAAAATAAGTTGAGGAGCCGTCCGGGCTGGTGCCGATGCTGCAATAGGCCATGGTGTAGAAGCTCGTATCTGCGGCAATGACCAGGTCGCAGGCCAGCATCAGACTGACACCGAAACCGCCCGCCGCGCCTTCAACGCTGGCGACAACGGGCTTGGGCAGGCGTTTGATGACCTGAATGAGCGGGTGTACCTGATAGACGAATTTTTCGAAGAAACGGCGGCGTTCGTCACTCTCGCGGTCGAGCTCGCCGTGAAACAGTTTGAGATCGCCGCCGGCCATGAAATGCCCGTTGCTGCCGCGAATCACAACGCAGCGGATGCGCGCGTCATTTTCCACCGCCGCCAATTCCTCGAACAATTGTTCGGTGAGCGGCCCGTTGACCGCGTTCAGCACTTCCGGCCGGTTGAGGGTAATTGTGAGCACGTTTTTTGAGCGCTCGGTGAGTATCTCCTTCGCTTTCTTCTTCGCCATCTTAACTCCCGTTCATTTGTCCATTTTATCGACACGGTAGGCGCCGCCCGGTTTGATTTGGGTCAAAGCCCCGGGCTGTCATCCCCCGCACGATGTCCGGCGCATTTTCATGCTGGCGAGCATATTGCACCATGAGAGAGGCCTCGCACTATGGGTTCCTATGTTAGCGACCTGCGCAGTTATGGCGAGTCCCATGACCTGAAACGTTTTGTCCCGTTGATCATGCTGATTGCCACCGCGGTAATCTTCGGGGCGATTTTTTCGGTTAATCGGTTTGCCATAGCGGGCGGCGTGCCGCCGATCGCCTATGCGTTCTGGCAAAGCCTTGGCGCCGGATTGGCATTGCTGTTTCTCGCTTTGTTTACAAAGTCGCTGCCGCGCCTCGATCTGATCTATCTCCGCACCTACATCGTTTCCGGCGTGCTCGGCATCGCCTTTCCGATATCGCTACTTTCTATCGTTGCGGCGAAGCTGCCGGCAAGCGCGCTCACCCTGGTTCTCGCTCTGTCGCCGCCGCTGACCTACCTGTTCGCACTCCTGCTCGGCATGGAGCGGTTCCGCATCGTCTGCATCATCGGCATTCTTGTCGGTCTGGCCGGCGTGATTCTGATGGTGGTCCCCGAAGCGAGCCTGCCCGAGCCGGAAATGGCCGGTTGGCTGTTGCTCTCTCTGCTCGCGCCGGTCTCATTCGCCATGGTCAACGCCTTTGCCGGCAAGTTTCGCCCGCCGGAGGCACCGTCTGTCATGCTGGCCTGCGGCTTGCTGCTGGCTTCCGCCGTGTTTCTCCTGCCCGTTATGTTCGCCACCGGGCAGGCCTATATTCCGCTCGGCGAAAACGGTATCGGCGATTGGGCAGTGCTGATGGCAGTCGCGATCAACGCCGCTTTCTGGCTGCTGTTTTTCGAGATTGTGCGCCGCGCTGGGTCGGTGTTTTTCTCGCAGTTCAACTATCTCGCCGTTTTGGCCGGCATTGCCTGGGCGATGCTTATTTTTGCCGAACGGCCGAGCGTCTATATTTGGGGCGCGTTGGCACTGCTGTTCCTCGGTTTGGCGCTGGTCAATCGCGGCATCAAAAAGCGCCGCGCCTAGAGTTCAAGGCGAGTGTTGTTGCCGCATGCCAGGGCGATTAGTCTTGTTCGGACAACTATAACCCGAGGGAGCGTGAACCATGGTGCAACAAGCGATTCGCATTAAGACCGATCCGGACCCGTATGAGGCATTTCGCCTCGCCCAGGCTTACCGCGTCGACAATATGATTTATGTATCGGGCCAGGCAGCGATAAATATGCAGGGCGAAGTGGTCGGCGCCGGCGACTTCGATGCCCAGGCGGACCAAACCTTCGAAAATTTGCAAGCGGTGCTGCGCGCCGGCGGCTCGGATCTTTCGAAGATCATTAAAGTGACGATCTTTCTCAAAAACATGGGCAATTTCGGCAAGATCGTTGGCTTGCGTGAGAAATATTTCACCCCGCCTTACCCGGCCGATACCATCGTTGAAATCACCGGTCTCGCGCTGCCGGAACTCGAAATTGAAATCGAGGCGATGGCCTTTGTCGAAGGCGAGATAATCGGCTGAATTCTACTGCGCTTCTTCCTGTTGAAGCGCGAAGATGGAGCTGTAACCGCCGGACCAATCGGGCGGCAGTCGCGCGGGGTAGGGATCAAACTCCGCGTGGCGCGCCGCATTGCCGCGCACGATTTCGCCATTATGGCGGGATGGTGTCGGGTTGGGCGTGATCGGCAGGGCATCGGCAGAGGAAAAGGCGTTCAACAGGAGCGGCCGCGACCTCGTTGGGTGATTGTTGGCCTTTGAGCCGTGCAGCGTGCGGCAATGATGCACCGTGACGGAGCCCACCGGGCCTTTCAGATAGACGGCGTCTTCAAGTGCCACTCTTCCCAGGTCTGTGTCGTCCAGGCAGCCGATCCATTGGTCGTCGTTATTATATTGGTCGAAAATCTCGCCTTTGTGGCTGCCGGGAAGGACGCCCATCGGGCCGATCATATCGTCGACATCGTCGAGATAGAGGCCAATCGTAAGCACGCTGAAATTCGTGTGCGGCCAAAACTGAATGTCCTGGTGCCATTTCACTTCCTCGCCGCCGCCCGACCATTTGAAATTGAGCTTTGAATGGTGGAACTTCACATCCGGGCCAAGCAGATCTTCGGCCAGGTCGGTGATCATGGAATTGGTGGCAAAGTCCCAATAAACCGGATCATGCTCAACCGGCTGGGTGAGGCGGCGCAGTTTCGGCGCAGCCTCGGTGTGCCCGTCCTCAATATCGAATTTATCGTCTGAAACGCTGACCTTCCGGCTTTCGTCAATCATGCGCCCGGTCACGTCGCCGAGGCTTTCCAACCACGCTTCGCTGACAAAGCGCTCCTTGAGCAGATATCCGCTCTCGAAATAGGCCTCGCGTTCTTCCTGGCGCAAAATTTTGGGTGCGTGGGCCAGTATCTTTTCCGGCGTCATGACGTCTTCACTCCTGCCAATTCCTGCCCGGAAACTATACATCAGCGTTAATCGGCACAATAGTGGGCGCGGCAAAAAAGGAAAGGGCGGGCAACCCTTTGGCTGCCCGCCCTTGTTGTAAAACCTCTCGCCGGTGGAATTAGATCCCGGCGATGAAGTTTTCGACAGTGGCGCGCATGCCCTCGGATTGCTGCGATAACTCGTTGGAAGCTTCTTTAACTTGACCTGCGGATTCTCCCGATTCCTGTGCCGCCTGAGTGACGCTTTGGATCGTGTTGGACACCTCCTGTGTGCCCTGCGCCGCTTGCTGGAC
>JABIXB010000148.1 GCA_018666805.1 Rhodospirillaceae bacterium
AGCAAGACGCGCATGGTGGAACCGGGGGCCGAACCGACGGCAGAATTGGCAGACGCGATTGCCGCCTATCAGCACGGCCAGCGCAGCGAGGCGCTGCGCATCAGCCGCGCCATTCTGATGCGCGAGCCGGACAATGCCGGCGCGCATTATGTTTTCGGCATCGCGCAATCGGACTTAGGCGAGCCGGGCGAGGCGCTGCATGCGCTTGAACGCGCTGTTGCGCTGGCGCCGGAGAAGGCCAGTTTTCATATCACGCTGGGTAATCTCTATTTACATGTGGCGCGCGATGCGGCGGCGGCGAGCGCCTTTCGCCGCGCCCTTGCGATTGCCCCCGATTCGGCCCCGGCGCGCGCCAACCTGGCGACCACGCTGAAACGCCAGGGCCGGCTTGAGGAAGCGGTGGTGGAATTCCGCGCCGCCCTTGGCCTGTTGCGCGGCTCGAACTGGCTCAATCCGTGCGCGCCGGGAGCGATTACCGATCCGTCGCAGGACGAGACCTTCCGTTTCGCCTCGCGCGCCAAGCTCACGCACGATATCGAGCAATATCAATATCTCATGGCGCAGGGCGCCCTGCCGCCCGCCTTCGCGCGCGAAATCGACGCCCACCGCGAGGTGTTGGCCGAGCTCGAAGCGGCGCACAGCGACAAGGATGCAGCCCACCGCCATGCCCTTTCGCCGCATCAGCAGGCGCGCCTTGCCCAGAGCTTCAACCGCCTCAACTATTTGCCGCCGGAAGCGAACCCTGAAACCGAGATGCTCAATCCGGCGCATGATTACGGGCGCATTATGGCCGACTATGCCGCCGCCTCGCCGCCCGTCATTGTCCTCGATAATTTGTTGAGCGCGGCGGCGCTGGCCGAACTGCGCCGCTTCTGCCTCGAAGCCACCATCTGGTTCGACTGCAAGGAAAGCGGCGGCTATCTCGGCGCCTATCTGAATGAAGGTTTCGACAGCCCGCTGCTGTTCAAGCTGGAGCGCGAACTGCGCGAGCGCTTGCCGAACATGTTCGCCGAACATCGGCTGGCCCAGATGTGGGCCTTCAAAGGCGGCGGCCAATGCCCCGGAACCCGCCTTCATGCCGATAAGTCGTACATCAATCTGAATTTCTGGATAACCCCCGATGCGGCGCTGCGCGATCCGGCTTCGGGCGGCCTGCGCGTCTATGATGTCGCCGCCCCGCCCGAGTGGCAGTTTGAAAATTACAATCACCAGGAAGCGGCGATGCGGGCCGAGATCAAGCGCCAAGGCGGCAGCGGCCAGGACGTGCTCTATAAATGTAACCGTGGCATGATTTTCGATGCCAGCCTGATGCACGAAACCATTGCGCTCGATTTCCACCCGGGCTACGAAAACCACCGCATCAACATCACCATGCTGTTCGGCGACCGCAGCGAAAGCTGAGCCGCTCAGGCCAGGCGGTAAAGTTCTCTGCCATTGCGCCCGAGGATGTTCGCCTTGACCGCATCATCGTAAGCCGGATCGGCGATGAAGTCTGAAAGCTCGCGCGCAATATGCTTGAGCGGCGATTCATGGCCATAGTCGGAGGCATAAAGCAGGCGCGTCGAGCCGGCGGCATCGATGGCGTATTTGATGGCGCGCTCGTCGAGCTCGAGCGAGAGCCAGATATTGCCGCCTTCGCGAAAATATTCCGACGGCTTGCGGCTTAGTTTGGCTTTCACCTCGGCGCCGTGCAGCGAGCCAAATTCATAATCCATGCGGTCCATCATGAACGGCAGCCAGCCGCAGCCGGCCTCAAGGAAGGCAAAGCGCAGCTTGGGAAAGGCCTCGAACACGCCTGAGAACATCATGTCGGTGAGCTGGATAAAAATCGCCAGCGGATGGGAGAGCGTATGGACCTTGATGAAGGTGTCGAAATGATCGAGGCCCATGCCCGGGCTCGGCGCGCCGTGCACCGCCAGGGCAATATCGCGGCGCTCGGCCTCCTCATAGATCGGCCAGTAAAATTCATCGCCATAACTTTTCGACTGAGCCGTCACAGCGGGCAAAATCATGGCGCGGAAATTGGCCCGTTTCTCAACGCACCTCTTCAGTTCGGCGACCGCGGCGTCCGGCTTCTGCACCGCCATTAGCCCGGCGCCGTAGAGGCGGCTGTCCTGGCTGGTGTAATGTTTTTCCA